>JBCCCR010000019.1 GCA_039033415.1 Pseudomonadota bacterium
CCTTACATCGGCGTCCGTGCCAGTACAATTGAAAGAGAATGATTCTTGTCTTTCCCTTTCAGAATCAGTTATCTGCGTACCCTCAAGCTTTCCAGTGTATTCCTGCGTAATGAGGCCAGGATTCCTCTCCTGGGCACCAGATTTCCTTGTATGACGGGGCTTGCAAGCCTCTCTTGGCCACTCTGGCCTTTTTGATTTTCAGCCACTAGTCGACGTCCTCGCCGAATCAGCGCGGATGGCCCGTTACCTTGACCGGCCGCGTGAAGTCCGGCTCGCTCCATCCTTGGACGGTTCAATCCAGGCGTAGTACTCGCTAAACCGCTCGTGGCGGATGTGGGGCGAGGCAGGGAAGGCTGGCCCAGGCCCGGCGATGAGATGCCGAGGGTCGATGGCTTCGCCGGTGTGTTGATCTACTAGTACCGGCGTGACCGGCTGGCCGGTGCGCTGATCATAAAGTTGGACAGGCTTACCCTCGCCACCGAAATACCAGCGCTCTCCAAAAGGCATCATCGCGAGCAATACCCGGCAGGCGTCAAATCCTTTCTCAGTCAGGTGGTACTCATAGCGTGGTGGCCGGTCCTGGTAACAACGCTTCGACAACAGCTCCTGCTCCACTAATAGTGTCAGTCGGCGGGTCAGGATGTTGCGACTGACGCCCAGCCATCGCTGCAGCCCATCGAATCGGTTAATGCCATACAAACACTCGCGGAGGATCATGGGGCTCCACCAGTCGCCCAGCACGTCAAGCGACCGAGCAATCGAGCAAGGTTTTTCGCTGAAGGATTTTCTTTCCATTGACGCAGTCTATTAAGTTGCATGATAGAACTCAATAATCTATGCTCAGTTCCATTATGAAATGCACTGACAATATTGAAGGGAGCGGCGATCTTGCCAGCCACCTCAACTTCCACCGGGGAACGAGGGATTAGTGATGAATGTTGTACCCGTCTACGCGGCGCTTCTAGCGCTCATGTTTGTGGCACTCAGCGTGAGAACCCTGATGCTGCGTCGTTCGCTGGGCATTGCCATCGGTGATGGTGACAACACGCGCATGCTCCGGGCGACACGGGTCCATGCAAACTTCGCCGAATATGTTCCGCTGACGTTGCTGTTGCTGTTTCTGGCTGAGTCCAGAGGCCTGGCCGAATCAGCGGTACACATGCTGTGCGTCTGCCTGACGGCAGGCCGAATGATTCACGCCTGGGGCGTCAGTCAGGAAGCCGAAGCGTTTCTGTTTCGGGTCTCCGGTATGGCGCTCACCTTCACGTCGCTGATCGGAGTTGCGGTTGCGCTGCTTCGGCAGTCGTTTTCGGCAATTTAGCTGTTTAAGACTAGGCCCTTCTTAAGACTTGGCCCTTCGCGAAGGCGAGGGGAGGGACGCTCCCTCGATTATCACCTACCTGTACCGAGAAATACCCTTAGCTAGGGCCAGACTCTTCCGAATTGTCCGTTGCCCACCGTCAAACCTAAGCTTGTCCCATAGCAAAAAATTGCTCGCCTAATACCCACTGAGGAGGAAGTCATGGCTTACTACTTCTTTATGCCGACGGTGAACATCATGGGAACTGGCGGTCTGGCGGACGCCGGCCGGGAGATCCAGGCGCTCGGCTTCAAAAAGGCGCTGATTGTGACCGACGCGCCACTGCATCGGGGGCTTAAAGTCACCCAGGTTTTGACTGATCTGCTGGATAAAATCGGCGTCGACTACGCCGTTTACGACGAGGTCGAACCGAACCCCACGACAGCTCAGGTTGATGCTGGGGCCGCCCTGCTCCGGGACGAGGGGTGCGACTTTATCGTCTCGTTTGGCGGCGGCTCACCGCACGACGCGGCGAAGGCCATGGGAATCCTCGCGACGCATGGCGGAGACATCCGAGACTTCGAAGGCGTCAACAAGTTGACCAAGCCCATGTTGCCGCTCGTGGCGATCAACACAACCTCGGGAACCGCGAGCGAAATGACCCGATTCGCCATCATCACCGATGAAACCCGGCACGTAAAAATGGCGATTGTCGATTGGCGCACAACCCCCACGCTTTCTGTTGATGATCCTGAACTGATGGTCGCCATGCCGCCGGCGCTGACGGCTGCCACCGGCATGGATGCCCTGACGCACGCAATCGAAGCGTACGTTTCAACTGCCGCTACGCCGGTAACGGACTCGGCTGCGCTGCACGCAATCAAGCTGGTCAGCGCTTTTCTCGCGCGTGCCGTTCAAGACGGCCACGACCACGAGGCCCGGGAGATGATGACCTACGCCGAGTTTCTCGCAGGAATGGCGTTCAACAGCGCAAGCCTGGGGTATGTTCACGCGATGGCCCATCAGCTTGGCGGCTACTACGATTTACCCCACGGCGTATGCAACGCGATCCTGCTGCCGCATGTGCAGGCCTACAACGCTCAGGCGGTGCCGGAAAGGTTTGTCGACATTGCCCAGGCTATGGGCGTTGATACGCGCAACCTGGCGTCATCTGAGGCGGCAGAGGCGGCCCTGGCCGCCATACGCAAACTGTCCGCTGAGATCGGCATACCCCCAAATCTAGCGGCTCTTGAGGTGGTCAAACCCGACGATTTTACGACCTTAAGCGACAACGCAATGCTGGACGCATGCGGCGCTACCAACCCGAAACAGCCGACCAAGGAAGAGGTGATTGCGCTTTACCACGCCGCCTACCAGGGGCATTTGGAGCGTGTGGCGTAACGCCCACTAGGAAACACCTACAGTGCATGGCCCGCAGTTCGCGGGCCGTGCCATCAAACAGGTTCTGCGCGATTTCATTACGTCACGCCAGCTCGATAGGCCCGTGATCGTCGCAGTGGTCGCCATGTGGATGGTGCAGGTGGCCGTCGACGAGATAGTCGATATGGTCACCGTGCGGCACGGCTTCGTGGCCGCAGCCGGGGCCGTGGACGTGTCCCTCCTCATGACCTGAGCACCGATGATTGGGTGTACAGAGGTCGGGATTGGTTTCGCTGACTTCGATCACGTGTTCATCGGTGTGCCCCTCATGAGGGTGGTGAAGCTCCCCGTCGTGCAGATAGTCGACGTGGTCGCCGTGGACGATGGCCGTATGGCCACAGCCCGGGCCGTGAACGTGCGGATGATCTTTGACTGGCTTACAGGTGTCCATCGTTGGGTATTCCTCCGTTTGTTATTGATGATCGTCCGCGGCGTGCGAAAGCAGGTTGCGGACCAAAATGCGTACATGATCGTCGGCCAAGCTGTAGTACACGTGTTTGCCTTCCCGACGTCGGTGAAGCAGCTCAGCGTCTGTCAGCACCTTCAGCCGCTGTGAAACCAGGGACGTAGATTCACCGGTTTCCGCGGTTAGCTCGGAGACGCAGTGTCGGCCCTGCAGCAGCAGCGCGAGCAGCGTTAAGCGCCCGGGTTCGCCCATGGCCGAACCCATCCTTGCGGCGCGCTGCAGATGCTCGGCGTCAAGCGGCGGATGTTCGTGTTCGGGATGATCTTCGGGCGCGCAGGTGGCGTTCATAGTTTTAAACAGTTTAACGATCGTACGAATGATAGAGTATCATAGCCCGGCGATAACGCAACGCATTTTTTAGCCCGTCAGGCAAGAGCATGCACCGGCTAAGCGGTCGGCTTTACCAGGTCCCGTTGGGTGCTGAGGGTTGACCATAGCCTGACACCAGAACCCCTTTTTGAAATCCCCAAGCAGTCGACCCATAATCGAGGCAGCAGCCGGCTCTCCGAGCTGTTCCTTGGTTAAGCAAGGAACTCTCCGGGGTTACCCCGGGGGTAAGATCAAAGCACGACATTTCATTGCCGGTACGGTCACTGCGCTCCGCGCAGAGTTGCACCGGAGCTACGAGACGGGTCGGAGACCGGTTGCTTCTTGGCAGATCGCACCCACAAGGCACGCCTGATCGCGCAGGCGCTCCGTTCAGGCGAGTGGCGCCGGGACGCGGTAGCTGATCGGCTTGCCCGTACGCTTCCGCCGGGTATGGTAGATGCTGACTGGCTCGCGACGAGGCTGCTCTATTGTTTTGGCGGGTCAGCCGCGCCGAACCTTCAGGTGCTTACCCGCTATCTGCTCGACGAAGACCTCCTTCAACGCTTCCTGGCGGACAATAAACGGCATTGTCGTTTTGTTACCGACTCACCGGCGACAGCGCCGCCCCCCGGCAAACTCGCGACTCGACCGCTGCCGCGCATCAGCACCATTAAAGATCTGTGTCTTTGGCTTGGGCTCTCCGATCGGGAGCTCCAGTGGTTCGCCGACTGCCGAGGTTCACAGCATGGGGTTGCTGAGTCCAAGCTCCACCACTATCGCTACGGCTGGCTGAACAAGGCTGATGGCTCGCTTCGGATCATCGAAAAACCGAAGGCGCGTCTTAAGGAAATCCAAAGGCAGATCCTGGCGTATGTCCTGCGCTGGATTCCGCCCCACGACAGCTCCCACGGGTTTACACGGGGACGGTCAACCAGGAGCCACGCCGCGCTGCACGTTGGGCAGCCCGCGCTACTGTGTCTGGATCTCAAGGACTTCTTCACCACCGTTTCCATGGCCAGGGTGGCCGCGCTGTATCGAACCTTGGGCTATCCGCCAGCGGTTGCGCGGCTCCTGACCGGTCTCTGTTCCAACACCGTTGCGCCGGTGCTGGCGGGCCCGAACTTTCAGACACTGGACTGGTATTCGCAGAAGAGGCTCAAAGAGAAACACCTCGCTCAGGGCGCTCCGACCTCCCCCGTGCTGGCCAACCTCTGCGCATGGCGGCTCGACTTTCGCCTGGAAGGCCTCGCACGGCGACTGGGTTTTCGCTACTCCCGATACGCGGACGACATGGCTTTCTCGGGTGACGCTCGGCTTGCCCGGCGTGCATCGAACCTTGCGTCGCAGGTCGGCGCTATTGCCTTGGAGGAGGGTTTTCATTTAAACCACCGCAAAACCCGACTTCGGACCGCGTCGCAACGTCAGCGCCTGGCGGGCATTGTGGTGAACACAAAACCGAACTGCTCGCGGCAACAGTTCGACCGACTCAAGGCCATTCTTCATAACTGCGCAAAGACCGGACCCGAGGCTCAGAACCACGCTGACCATCCTGACTTCGGGGCACACCTGCTGGGGCGAATCAGCTACGTGAGGTGGCTAAACCCTGACCGGGGCGAGAAGCTCCTCAGACTTTGGCGACAGGTTGAATGGTGACGCGGACCTCTTGACCCAAAGGCACTGGTCGATGCTTCAGCTTGACGGGTATCCTGTTCACATGAAAACACGACGACCAAAGAGCCTGGTTAATCGGAACGCCGCCTGGCTGGCAGTGCTGCTGTTCTCGACGCTGACGGCGACCGCTTGGGCTGAGAGCCCGTATCGCGTTCAAACGCCATCACCGGTAGTGATTATCGGCGACGTCCACGGCGCCTTTGACGCGCTGGTCTCCGTGCTTCGAACGGCAGGTTTGGTCGACGAAAGCCTGAGCTGGACGGGCGCTGATACCCATCTGGTCAGCGTCGGTGACGTGATCGACCGCGGTGACAAATCGCGTGAGGCGATGGATCTGCTCATGCGCCTTCAGGATGAAGCATCGGCGGCTGGCGGCGCGGTTCACGTGATTCTGGGCAATCACGAGGCGCTGAATCTGTCGCGCGACCTTCGCTATCTGACGCCCACCGAGTTGGCCGCCTTCGCGGAGTTTGATCCGTCCGGAAGCAGCAACCCGGTGCTGGGACATCGGGCCGCTTTTGGATCGGATGGCCGCTACGGTCGGTGGCTACTTGAGCTGCCGCTGGCGTTGATTGTGAACCGAACGCTGATTGTTCATGCGGGCGTGTCTGAAGACTTGCTGAGTCTGAGCCTTGAAGAGGTCAATGCCAAAGGGCTGGCCCAGCTTAAGCACGTGGTCGAGGCGATGGAGACGTTGGTGGCTGAAGGGCACGCTCGGCCAGAGGACGAGTACCGAGCGGTACGTCAGGCTGGAAAAACGATAGCGGCCGGCGATTCTCCGCTGAAGGCGATGGCTACCAAGCTCGTTGACAACCTCAATAATGGTCTGGCGTTCAGCCCCGACGGGCCACTGTGGTATCGAGGGAGCGCCATGTGCCATCCGTTCACCGAGTCGTCCGTTGTCGATGCTGCGCTGGCCCACTTTGACGTGGATCGGATTCTGATCGGCCACACGCCGACGCGCGATGGTCGTCTCCACCAGCGGCTCGATGGGAAGGTGATTCGTGTCGACACAGGTATGAATACGGCTTACTACGGCGGAGCGCCGACCGCAGTGCGGATTGTCGACGGCAGCCTCGAGGCGATCTACGTGGAGTCCGGGGCCGGATTTGTGACCGAGTCGGCCAGGGTCTGGAAGCGTCCCGGTGGCATGAACGACGAGGAGATCGAGGCGTTTCTTCGCACGGCAGAGGTCGTCAAGACCGAGGACTTGGCTGAAGGCGTCACCAAGCCCAAGCGCCTGACCTTGACCGCCGGAGATCAAACGCTGCGGGCGGTTTTTAAGACCTTCGACTCCGATCCGGGGCTTGAGCGAGGGCGTTGGGGACGTTTGGGGGACAAGGCCGATCGCTATCACTTCGACGTTGCTGCCTACTACCTGGATCGGCTCCTGGGTCTGGAGATGGTGCCACCGGCGGTGCTGCGAGAGGTGGACGGGACGCCCGGAACGGTGCAGCTCTGGATGGAAAACGCGGTGAACGAAAAGGCTCGGCAGGAACGACAGCTGCAGCTCAGCCCGGTGTGTGACCTGTCCGATCAGTACAACCTGATGAACGTGTTTGACGCGCTGATCGTCAACGAAGACCGTAACTTAAGTAACGTGCTCTACGTTCAGCCGACCTGGAAGGTTTGGCTGATCGACCACACGCGCGCATTTCGATCGGACACGAAGCTCCCCAAGATGGATCGGCGAAATTCGGTAACGGTGACAAACGCGATGGCCAAGGCGCTGGCAAACTTAAGCGATGAAGCCCTGGATGAAGCTCTCAGTCCCTATCTGCACAGCCGGCAGTTGAAGGGAATCAAAGCGCGCCGGGATCGCCTGATCAAGCTGGCGCGCTGACCTCAAAACGCGGATGGCCCTCCAGTCCGTGCTCGATGGTAAAGCTGGCGTTCACCTCTAGACCCTCATAGTCGCGGGCCACCAGCTCGATTTCCACCGTGCCGCTTGTCGCCGCCGGCGGGCGCATTGTGAAGGTCTGATTGTGCCGGTCGAAGCGAACCCAGCGCGGGAGAGTGCCGCCGCCGGCCAGCCGGGCCTGGTAATCGAGCGTGTCGCCGGGATCCGGATCCATAAAGTAGCCGTCGGAGATGCTGAACATGAGCATCTGGCCAGCCGGGACGTAAACATTCGGCAGCGGCGCCACAATCTTTGGCGGCAGGTTCTTCATCCGCTGGCGAATTTCCTCGCGGTGCTGACGGCGGATGCTGAGCGCGGCCCAGAGCGCCACGCCGCCCAACGCGAACGCCAGCACAAAAAAGGCGGTGATCGACAGGTTGAGCTGGTCGATCAGCAAAAATACCAGCACCGCCACCAGGCCGTCGCCGGCCCGGAAAAAGAAGGTGTCGATCGTGGTTTTTCCGACGTACTTCTGTTCCCGGTTCAGCGGCAGATAGAGCGCCTGATTGGCCGTATTCTGGATGGAGTAGCTGACCGCGTTTTCCGCAATCTGCAGCCCCCGAACGAGAAAGAAGCCTGGGATCAGGAGCAGTATGCCCCAGTGCAGAATCACAAAAGCGGGCAGGATCAGCACCACGGCACGGATGCCGATCGCCCGCATCAGCCGCGAGACCACCAACAGCTGCAGCACCATGGAACTCAGCGTCACCCAGGCGTAGTAGTCACCCCAGAAGCGCCCCAGGTACTGAACTTCCGTGAGTCCAGCGCCGGCGGCCATCGCTTCGGCCCGCTCGTCGACGAGGTAAGACAACACAAACTCGCCAACCGTATTGACCATCGTCAGCGTCATGACAAGGATTGCCAGGGCGACCAGGTACCGACTCTTGAAGACCACGTCGAAGCCGCCGACGAGGTCGGCCAGCGCAAAACGCTGGGACTCGGGCTGCTCGCGGTTGTTGTTCTCCGAGCCCTCCGGCACGCAGCGCTCGGCCAAGATGGACAGGATCATCGGCAGCGCGAGCACGCCAGCGGCGAGCAGCATGAGCCCATATTCGCCCACCACGGCAAAAAGGTATTTGGAGGTTTGACTGCCCAGCCAGCTACCGATGGATGCACCGACCATGATGACAACAAACAGTCGCTGTCCGCTGCGGGTGTTATAGAGGTCCGCCGCAAATGCCCAAAACTGTGCAACAACCGTCACGTTGAAGATGCTCAGCCAAACGTAAAACGGCACGCTGATTGAAATCCCGCCGCGGCCCAGCAGGCAGAACACGAGCAGGTTTGAGATGAAAAACGCTGTCACCCAACGAAGCACGAGGGATCGGCTTTTTTTGTTGGACAGCCCCGCGTAGAGCTGCTTGTACAGCGGCAGCAAAAACGCCAGCGTCACGGCCACAATTCCCTGCGCGTAGGCTTTGATCTCCGCACTGCCTTCCGCAAGAATCAGGGCGTCTCGCACGGGCTTCAGGATGTAATATGAGCCCATCAGCACCAGGGCCGTGAGGAACAGGTGCTTGACGCTACGCCCCTCTCCCGGGCGCACAGACGTAAATAAGGTCAGGAAACGCTCAAAGAACGTCAGCCGGGCCAAGTCTACCCGCATCGTTGATCAATCCCCTTTTGCCAACGCCAGTTTGGCCCGCGCGGGCGCGTTGAATCAACTCCGGAAGGTCATACCTTGGGATCTGGCAGGATTCCGGCTGCGTGTCTACTCGAACGAGTCGGAGAAAATGGTCCCGCTGGCGACGGTGGAGAACCGCACGTTGACCCGCTTAACGTTGCCCTGGTTGTCCGCAACCTCGGCAAGCACTCGTGCGCCGAACAGCGAGCTGCTCAGCGGCGCGCCGATGGGGATTTCAAAGACATCCTGCGTCACCTCGATCGCCAGGTCTGCCAGCTCCGATCGGGGCGCGCGGCCCTGCACCGGGAAGGACGCGGTCACCGAGAGCGAAGCCGCGTTGATGCCGGTATAGGCGTCAGCCATGCCAAAGCGGATCACGGTGGGAGGCGTTGCGTTGTAGTTGGGCCGTGGGCTGCTGATGGTGAGCGTTGGACGAAGGTCGTCCAGAAACCACCCCATACCCGGGTTGCCACGCGTTGCAGCCACATCGATGGGTGCACCCAGGTCGACCCAGCGAGCGAACGTTATGCGCTGGTCGCGCGTCAGCGCGGGCATGCCGCCGGCGGGGTGCGCGCTGCTGGGAACAAAGTCGAGGTCAGCTCGGTTGGGGTTGGCGCCCGGCGGCAGCGTTGACGCATCGCCAGGCGTTGACTCGGTGGGATGGTCATCGTTGGACCAACCGTCCAAACGGGCGCCAAAGATTTTCCAGATCAGCAGACTGCGGCGGCTTTGAAACATGCGCACATAGCGACTGGCGTTTGATTGGCGCCAGCGCGCGTTGCTGATGACGGCGGGGTAACCCCACTCAGCGGCGCTGTCGTCAGCCAGCCGCCGGTAATCGCCGGGCAGGTTGCTGTCCATGCTCAGATCATTGAGGTTCAGGTTGCCGGCGTTCTGACCTTCGTTATGACAGGACACGCAGTGTGCCTGCAGCAGCGGGCGTATATCGGCGTAGAACTCGACGTTGACCAGCGCCTGGTTCAGCTCGGTAAGCCCAGGATTGCCGCCGCTGTCCTGCGTGAGCATCGGCGTTTCGCGGCTGAGATCATAAACCTGGTAGCCGGGCTGGCTTGCCGCCGTTCCCTCAAAGGCGAGCGGAAGCTGGCTGTGGGCGTGACAGCCGCCGCAGTCGGTGCGCACTTCCCCGGGCCGGACCTGATGCCAGGTCTGCGTCATGTTGAGCACCAGGCCGTTGCGATCGATCGTCTGGAAGGTAAAGGGGGTATCAGCCGGCATCTTGAACAACACGCTGGTGTCCGGGTTGCCTTCACTATCCGTGATTCCGGCACCCTTTCGCAGCGGGATCTCCCCGAGGATCCTGAGCCGCTCGTTCGCGTGTGAATGGAAATCGGTGCCGTCCAGCTCACTCGCATTGGGGCCATAAAGGCGGGAGGTGTTGCCCTCCATCGCCAGCACGCGGACGGCCCAGATGTCCGAGTCGTCGTAGATGCCCGCATCAGCGCCCTGATAGGTCCAGTTGCTGCTGGCGTCGTTTTGAGCGGTGTTGAAGGCATCCAGCCCGTCAAAGGCGCCGTCCCCGCGTCCGGGGAAGCTCTCGCGCTTGTAAAAGCTGCTGCTGCCAACCAGCCCGTGCGGCGTGCCCTCGGGCAGCAGCGTGTGGTCGCTACCATCGTTGGGCAGCCAGGGCAGTGTGGCGGGCTCCGCCACGCCGTGCACCGCTGAGTAGGGCACCACCGCTCGGGGCCACGCCTCGTTGTAGGCGAGATCGTTTTTGATCAGGAGCAGTTCGTCCGGACTCCAGACGGGATTTGAGTTATCGATGACGTAAAGCCCAGCGTCATACCGGGGTGTCTGCGTAGGCCGGTTCAGGTCGTTGGCCGGACCCGGCGTCCACACGACCAGCAGATCGTTGTTGGTGGTGGCCGAGGGATGAGTAAACTTGCCGACGCGGGTGGTGCCATCAGCGCCCAGCGGCGCCGCGTTGTCCTCCATGTGCGTCATGGGCGTAATGGCGTGGTAGCCATAGGGCGTGAAACCGATCTGGAAGGTCGTCGGACCAAAACTGCGGGTCTCGTCGATCGGTGGGTTTTCCGAAGGGAAGGCGCTGCCGAAAGCCGGAACGCCTTGCGGCGGTCGCACAGGCAGGCCGAACAGCGCACCAAAGCCGTTGTTGTTGAGGTTGTAGTAGGCCTCCACGACAATCTGTCCATTGCTGGTCTGGGTCATGAAGTGATAGGCCTCGGGTGCGCTGAGGCTGCTCACGATCGGCCCCCAGTTTCGGCCGTCCGGATAGATGGACCAGATGCCCCAGACGCGCCGATCCCGGATCCCCTGCGCCTCGTAGCTGGAGAACATCAGGCGACCGTCGCGAAGGATGGTGGGATGCAGCGCGCTGCCGATATTCATCGGTGCAATCTGCTCGACGTTTTCGCCGTCCACGTCCATCACAAACAGCTGCAGCGTAGGGTTCGTAAAGCCTTTGGTGGGGATTTGGCCGTTGCGATTGGACGTAAACGCCAGGCGGTCACCCGGCAGCGGCATGGCGCCCAGATTGAGGATGCCGTAGCCCAGTCGATTGAACTGGTTAGGTGGATTGACCGGGTTGGACTCGTCCCAGGTCCCGGCGCCCAGATTAGGGGTGAATTCACCGAACGTCAGCCGCTCGATCTCCCTCGTCTTCAGGTGCATGCGGTAGATGTCCGCGCCATCGTGGGGCAGGTCGCCACGCTGATAGTTCAGCGATTCCTCCCGCAGATCGGGAAACAGGCTGTAGTAAACCCAATGGGCGTCAAAGGACATGACCGGGTCGGTCACGCTGCAGTGGTCGCAGTCCACCAGCACTTCTTCATTGCCGTCGGGGTGCAGCAGCATGAGATCGGCCCCGGCGTCCAGCCGGCCGGGATGAAAGACCTCAGGCCAGATCGTGTTGATCAGATCGCCAAAGCGCGGTTGGCGGACGTAGACGATGTCGTAGCTGCGGGTATACGTTTGCTGGGACCCAGCCTCCGCCGTCACGCCGGCGGCGCTCAGCAGCAGAATGGCGATTAGGCATGATGGCCGACCCATACTTCAGTATAGGGTCGCGTACCCCCCGAAAGGTGACGCTCGTCACATGTTGGGTCGGCGGGCGCAGCTCGGCGACAACGCCGAGCGGCTGATCAGGGATCGGTCGCCAGCCTGCCCCGGGCGCCAAAAACCTTTGCTTTGAGCCGGCCGGCAAGTTCGCTCACGTCCAGGCCAATGGCATAGATTGCGGGCACCAGCAGCAGCGTCACAAAGAACGCCACAAACACACCTGACGCGAGCGCCAGCACAATCGGCTGGAGAAATTTCGCCTGAATGGAGCGCTCGAGCATCATGGGGATCAGGCCGATAATGGTGGTGACCGTGGTCAGCAGGATCGGGCGGAACCGGGCCACACCCGCCTCGACGATGGCGTCGCGCCGAGCCATCCCCTGGTCGCGCAGACGATTGCAATGATCCATCAGCACGAGGTTGTCGTTCACCACGACGCCGGCAGCGGCCGCCACACCGAAGTAGCTGAAGATCGCCATGGTCATGTCGAGCATGAAGTGGCCCATAATTGCGCCGACAAAAGCAAAGGGCATGGCAACCAGGATCAGCGCGGGCTGCCAGTAACTGCGGAAAGCCACCGCCAGGATCGCGTACATGCCGAACAGCGCAATGGTGTACAGCCCTAGCAGCTCGCGTACAAACCGCTGTTCACCCTCCGCCTGGCCAACCGACCCGCGGACGATGCCCGGGAATCGTTTTTCCCAGGCGGGGAAAAAGTTCTCGTCCAGGTCGTCCATGATGTCCTGGCGTACGTCGTCTTTCAGGTCTGCGCTGACCCGCGCGGCGCGGTTGCCGTTCCAGCGCTGGATGCGCTTGATGCCGGGGGCAAACTCCAGATTGGCGACCGACAGCAGAGGCACCTCGCGGCCGTCAGCGGTCCGAACGCGGAAGTCTTTCAGGCTCTCGATCGAGCGCCGAGACTCGATGGGGTAGTGCACCATCACCTTCACGTCCTGACCGTTGCGCGGCAGGCGCTGTACCTCTTCACCGAAGTAGGCCTGGCGCACCTGGCGATTAACCTCCGCCAGGGTCAGGCCGAGCTTGGTGGTGCCGGGCTTAAGCGAGATGCGGATCTCCTCGGAAGCGCCTTCGAGATTGTTGCGTACGTCGTAGAGTGATTCGTAGGTTCTGAGCTGGTCTTCCAGCTCGGCCGTAGCGGCCCGAAGTACCTCGAGTTCGGGGTGACGAATGGACAGCTCAAAGCCTGGGCCGCCGCTGTTTTTAGAGTACTCGACCGACACCTCTTTGGCGTCTGGCACTTCACCCATCAGCTCGCGTAGGCGGATCGCTGCGTCCTTGGCGCTCATGTCGCGCACTTCCGGGGGTGCGAGTTTGACGATAGCGATTACGCTGTCGCGGCGTGACCGGGTATACCAGTTTTCGATCAGCTCCCCGGTGCCTTCGGTACGCTGGTTGACCTCTTCCTCAAGCGCTTTCTCCGCGCGCTGCATTTGTCCGAGAATTTCCAGCGCACGGCTGTAAGGCGCGCCTTCCGGCAGCACCACGTTGACGATGATCTCGTCCGACTCGATCTCGGGCATCAGGCTCTTTTTCACCCACCCGGCACCAAAAGCCCCGAAGCCGACGATCACGACCGCCAGAAAGATGCTGGTGGTGAGATACCGATTGCGGGTACACCAATACCCGATGCGTCGATAGTGATTGACGGCAAAATGAATGATGCTGTCGGCAACCGCTTTCTGGACCCGACCGAAACGACCGAGCACCTCGCGCGGCCGAAGCTTGGAGAGGTGAGCCGGCAGGATGAAGAGCGACTCGATCAGGGAAAACGCCAGCGCAAGAATCACCACCCAGGTGATATGGCGAGTGAATTCACTGGTGGAATCACTGAGAAACAGCCAGGGAAGAAAGGCGAGCACCGTGGTCAGTACGCCGAAAATCACCGGTTTGGCAACGAGCGAGGTGCCGGTGGCGGCGGCTTTGACCGGGTGGTCGATGTTGTGCGACTGCGTGTGGATGCTCTCGCCCACAATAATCGCGTCGTCCACCACAATCCCGAGCACCAGCAGGAATGCAAAGGTGGACAGCATGTTCAGCGATACGTCGACCGAAGGGAGGAACACGAAAGTGCCGGCGTAAGCGGTGGCGATGCCTACAGCCACCCAGAAGGCCACGATAGGTCTTAACGTGAACAACAGCACCAGCATCACCAGCAGCAAACCCTGGCCAGCGGCGCTGCCAATCGTCTTCATGCGGCCCTTAAAGTCGACCGCGTTGTCGGTCCAAAGGGTCAGTCTGGCCTCGGGCGGCAGGGTGTCGCGACGCTCGTCCAGCCACGTCCGGATGCTCTCGGAGGCTTTGACGATGTCCATCGTTTCGGTGGTCATCACCTGCAGCAGCACCGCCGGCTCGCCGTTCAGCGTGGCAAGAATTTCATTGTCCTCGAAACCATCGACCACCGTGGCGACATCGCCAACCCGGATCGTCCCGCCCTCTGCGTTTTGGCGGACGATGATGCTGGCAAAATCGCTTTGGGTATCAGCCTGGCTGCGAACCTTAAGCTGGTAGGTGCCCACCTCGGTACGCACGGCGCCGGATGACTGGTTAAGCGAGTTTGCACGGATGGCATCCGCCACGTCGGCGAAGGTCAGACCATAGCGGCGCAGCGCTGACTCGCTGACCTGGATTGACACTTCTTCGCGGCGGGTGCCGAACAGCTCTACCACCGTGATAGCGGGCAGCGCGGCAACCTCTCGGCGAAGCTGTTCCGCCAGCCGCTTGAGGTCACGCTCGCCGAGATCACCGTGCACGGCTACCCGGATGAATTCGTCTCGGTTGAACCACTGCTGGACGCGGGGCGGCTCGACGTCGCGCGGAAAGGAAGAAATGCCGTCGACGCGGATTTTGACGTCGTTCATAAACCGCGCGAAGTCCACCTGCTGCTCCGCCAGGATATAAACTTCGCCACTGCCTTCACCGGAGCTCGAGCGGACCCACTCGATGTTGTCCAGATCGCGCACCGCTTCCTCGATGCGGCTGACGATCTGCTCTTCGACTTCCTGCGGTGCTGCACCGGGCCAGGCCACCTGGATCTGAAGGCCCGGGAACCGCACCTGCGGCTCCATCTCCCGCTCAAGCTGGCCGAAGCCAATGATGCCCGCGACAAAAATACCGACCATCATGAGATTGGCGGCAACCGGATTACTGGCCCACCAGGAAATCAGCCTCTTCATGCTTGCGGTACCGGTTTAGTTGAGGGCGAGTTCGGTGATCGGCTGCACCAGCATGCCGTCCACCGCTGAAGCGATCGTGGAGGTGACCACCCGTTCTCCGGGGTGCACGCCGCTGCTGATCATGACCTGCTCTTCGTTGCTGGACAGCACGTCCACGGTGCGGATCTCCAGCCGATCGTCGCTGTTGACGACATAAACCTTGTCGGCATT
Source organism: Pseudomonadota bacterium (assembly GCA_039033415.1). NCBI lineage: Bacteria > Pseudomonadati > Pseudomonadota > Pseudomonadota bacterium. The sequence goes on from JBCCCR010000019.1 coordinate 15,151, forward strand.
TCGCAGGGCGCTGCGCGGCACCACGCGCGCGGTGGTGCTGTCGCTGCGTTGAATGCTGGCTGAGACAAACATGCCGACCGCAAGCGGTACGGTAACGTCAGCGCCATACGGGTCAGCGACTTCAACCACCGCGTTGATGAGGCGCGTTTCCCGGTCAACCGCTGCGTGCACCCGGGCGATACGACCCTGCCAATGCACTAGCTCGCCACCGACCTCCGCGGTCAGATCCACGTTCGGACCCGCGGCGGAGCCGGCCACAAATCCCATCGGAAGATCGAGCTCTTCGAGCTGGGCATCGGTCAGCGGCAGCGTCACCTCTACAACGTCAGTGGCAAAGATTCGTCCCAGGGAGGACGCCGCGCCGACGAAGCCGCCAACGCCGGCGGTGCGCTGCATCACGCGCCCGTCAAACGGTGCCGCGATGCGAGTACGCTGCAGATTGAGTTTGGCCTCCGCGAGATCCGCGTTGGCCGAGCGCAGCTTGGCCTCAGCTTCCAGGACCTGGGGCTTGTTCACCTGCAGCGGGCTCGGCTCATGGGTTCGGCCAGTCGTTTCCCATTGGCGTCGCTTGATCTCTGCCGTCGCTTTCTGGGTCATGACGGCCACGTCCGCTTCCGCCACCCGGGCCTCAGCGCGGGTTACGGCCAGCTGGTAGTCCTGGTCGTCAAGCATGACCAGCGTATCGCCCTTCTTAAAGGACGCGCCATCCGCAAACTGCTCGGCGATGGCCGCGATGTTGCCGGACACGCGGGGCGTCAACTCGATCTCGGTTCGGGCGCGGACCTCACCCTGGCTCTGCACTGAGAGCGTTACGGTTTCTTCCCGGACCTCGTCGACAAACAGCGAGACCAGCCGCTGGGTGTCTTCTTTTTTCTCGGGTTCAGGTTTGGCAGCGACCATGGCCTGCACGCCGGCCAGCGCCACGACGAGCACCAGGATTGGTGCAGAAATTTTGATGAGCTTCTTCATGAGCTTCCTCTCGGATGTCCTCGCCCGTTTCCCGCCTTGTCTATTGGCATAACGTTCGGTGTCGCAGTTTGTTACAGCGGTTCAACAAGCACTGCGAGCCGGCGTTTCCCATTCGCGCGTATACCAACATATGCGTTTGTGAGAGGCATGGGCCATGAGTCAGCGGCGAGGCCCTGCCGGAAGTCATGCCGGTTTCAGGTACCCGGCTGCACCGAAAATACCGGACAGCTGAGCGGTGCGTGAAAAGGGGATTGGTAGAGGCGTTACCGACTGAGTGCTGCGGCTGAATCCAGGGCAAGCATCCGGCGGATGGACTCCTCGATCTGACCGCCGCAGTAAGTCTTTCCGTAAACCTCTTCTTGCGAGGCGACAAAGTCAGCTAGCGAGGGCTTGACGCCGATCAGACTGCAGTGGACAAAAACCTCCGGTGCGTGCCGGCGTAGATCTGACTCGAGTTCGGGCAGGCACCGAATCATGTTGCCGAACAGGGCATAAACCGCGATATCAGCATAGGTCACCGATGGCGTTCCAAAGCAACCGCGGCGCAGCAGGTCTTCGAATAGCTGCATCCATCGTGGCAGACGGCGTGAGCGGAATTCGACCCACGCGTCACGCTCCCACATGATTGAGCCGTTGTAGCGGCAGATCTCCATCAGCACGTCGTTACAGTCCATCAGCACTTTCATGGCGTAAGCCTGGTCTTTTGGATCTTCAGGCTGGAGGCCGAGATCGGGAGCCACGTAATGCACAATCGCCGGCATCTGGCTGATTGATCGGCCCATTTTTCGGTCGTGCAGGACCGGCGGCCCGATGAAGGGTATGGCTTGCTCATTCGGAGCCAGGTGCTGGTGGGCGCTGATCTCTTCGTAGACGTCCGCTTCCGCGAGCGGCTCGTTGCGATAAGCGAAAAGGTAGCTGACAAAACACCCTCGGAAGGGAATCGGCCAGTAAACGAGTTCGTAGCGGGGGTCTGCGGTCGGATCTGACACGACGCCTGCTCCTGGGTTGCCTCAATCATCCGAAGCTTGCACGAGGAAAGCCCCCTCATCAAAGATCGGAGGGTGGCACAACCAGGACGGCGATCAGCCTTTGCCCTGTCGGCCAGACCTTGGCCAGCTGATCGTGAGCTTGGTGCCTGGCTCCACGGACTCGATAAGCAGTTCGCCACCCAGACGATGGGCCCGCTCGGTCATGTTTTTCAGCCCCCGACCGCTGGAGGGGTGACGCGGCAGTCCTCGACCGTTGTCAGCAACCACCAGAGAAAGCATGCCAGCCGTTTTGGTCGACAACCGGACCGCAACCGACGTTGCCTTTGCATGGCGAAGCACGTTGGAAAAGGCCTCCTGAAGGAAACGGAGCACGTTGAGCATACCGTCGACGCTCAGCCGTTCGTTTGCTGCGTCGGCGTCGATCACCCAGGAGAGCGCCAGGCCCGCTTCGGTCAGGCTGGGCTCGATCCTTTCACGAAATCCTCCGAGCGCCAGGCCAATCGATTCGTCTGCGTGATCCAGGGACGAAACGATCAGGCGAAGATCATCGAGGGCGCGCGCGACCTCCTGTGCCGCATCGTCGGTGCTGGCCTGGCCGCCTCGCAGTCTGACCAGCAGCGACACCAGCTGGCCACCCAGCCCGTCGTGCATGTCCCTCATCAGTCGCTGCCTTTCTTCCAAGACCGTTCGCTTCTGGCTCTCCTCCTGTTCGCGTTGATGGCCAGCTCGCAGTTCAACCTCCTGGGCTGCCAGCCGCTGATCGAGCACCCGGTTGAGCTGTTCCATCATGCGGCGCGCGCGAACACTTTGCCCAATGAGCACGGTGCTGCCGCCCAAGGCGAGGAGTAGCCCGCAAACCGGGGCCGCATAAAAGGTCAGGAACAGTTCCTCGGAAAAGGGCAGGCGCAGGTCAAAGCGGTCGTCCAGCGCGTCCACCACCACGGAGGTCAAGCAAATCGAGAACAGGATCGTCTCGTACCGTCTCGGCCAGGAGCCGGCCGAGCCATAGCGAAGAAACTGGACGATCGCGATGGGCACCAGCGTAAAGGTCAAGAGTGATTCCACCGGAAAGAGCCAGCGAAAGATCTGGCGCGATTCACCGACCATCCCAAGCGGCACCGCCGCTGCAATCAGCAGTGACGCGCCGATTCCGTAGCCGACCGACCAGCGCCGGCCCGCGCCAGTCCAGCTGGCGGCAAACCAGGCCAGGGCAAACAAGAACGCAAAGGTGATCTGGTAATGCAGGACCTGCTGCCATACGGGCGACAGCGCGGCGTCCAGCCCGAAAAAACTGAAATTCCGGAGGCTCCAGGCGAGCAGAAGCACAAGAAGCGCGCGGGCACGAGCTTGGTCTGCTGGTGGCCACGGTATGGCGACCACCAATAATCCAATGAACAGCATGATGCCGATGGCCGCCACGGGAAGCTCAACGCTGATCAGGCGCGACCACCAATAGGCTGAGAGGTGGTCAGCCTGGGTGCCGACAAAAAAGGCGGGGAGGATTTTGAGCCGCGATCCCAATACACGGAATTCGAGCATATTCTCACCCGGCAGCAGCAGCGCGTTCGGCAGTGCAAATAACGTTGGGTCGAAGCCGCCCGCTGCACCCGGGAGCTCCGACGGCAGCTGGGCTGTCAGCGTTTGGCCGTTGAGGCGCACTTCGGCCACCCGCCGTTTCCAGCTGAGGTAAACCCCCAGCGAATCATCGCCAGCCGGTGCCTGGAAGCGGTGGGTAAACACCACTGAAGGTTCGCGCTGCGGGTCGACGTAGCGATAGCCGGGCACCGGGTGCAGAGGCACCCGAACCGTAGCAAGCGCGAGGCGGTTGTTTTCGGTGGGCGCCAAAACCTCGACGTCCGGGGCGTAGCTCAGGCTACCTGGCAACACCGCCCTTTCGCCAGCGCCAAGGCCAACAAAAAACATCAGCTGGCTGACGGTGAGCAGCGCCAGCGCTTGGAGCCAAACGCGTGACCGACCTACTGACAGCTTGGCTTCGCCAGCGGTCGGCGTACTCACGTGGCTTATGGGTCCTCCAGCTGGATAAGCTGCTGCCGGATGGCAACACTGACCGCCTCTCCTCGAGAGTGGACGTGGAGCTTCCGGTATAGCCCTTTTACATACTCACCGACGGTATGAACCGACAGGTCGAATTGCCGAGCAACGTCCTTATAGCTCAAGCCCTGTGCAAGGCATTCGAGCATCTGGAGCTCCCGAGTGGTCAGTCCATCTCCGCCGGTCTCAGCGGCCCGCAGCGCGGGCTTGTCCTGGCGAAAACGCTTCAGCAGGTGGCGAGCAACACCCGGACTGATGGGAGCATCGCCAGCCATAACGGACCGCAGCTGCGTTTCCAGCGTCTGCACGCTGGCATCTTTCAGCAGGTATCCGTCAGCGCCGGCCTCGAGGGCCGCCACCACCGTTCGTTCATCTCCCAGGACGGAAATCACCAGGATCTTTGCTTCCGGCCGATCACGACGACTGACCCGAATCAAATCAATGCCGCAACCGTCGTGTAGGTCCAGGTCGACGAGCAGCAGGTCGAAGGGGGTTGCCAGCAGCGCCAATCCCTCAGAAAAACCGCTGGCGGCGCCTTTGACCTCAAAGCCGCTGGTGCGATTGATCAGCGAGGTTAGCGCGTCGCGGGTGGCGGGCTCGTCCTCGACCAATAGAATTTGGAGGCGATCAGCGTTCTGCATCGATACGACGAAATAGTAGCAGGGTCAGCGAGAGGTGGCCGGATCCAAGTTAAGACGGCATCGACTAGCGCGCGCTTCAGCGGGTCATCTCGTCAATCCTGCGCGCGAGCAGTCCCAGCTCATCTTCGAAGCTGTCGGAAAAAACCTGGCCGGTCGCCGTTTCATCCTCGGCATTGTTGTCAATGAGACTGAGCTCAAGCTGCGAGGCGGGCGCAAAAACTTCTGCGATGTTGAGCAGCCGGCCCCGAAAGCTCGGGTCGGTTAACGCGTTCAGCGTGAAGACGGCGGTCGCGCCGGCATCCAGGTCAACCAGCTCATCAATCGAGCCGCTGCCGTTGGCAGTACAGGCAGCGCCCGACCCGGGGGTGCAGATCCAGTTTGCCTGGCTGACGCCGACGGGCAGGGTGTCGATCACCCTCGCGCTCTGGACGTTGGTGTCGCCGCTGTTGTTTACCGCAATGGTGTAAGTCAGGGTCTCACCGGCGGTGAAGAAAACGCGGCCGTCATCCTTGCTGATAGAAAGGTCTACCACACGCTGGCAGTCCACCTGAACGGACGTCAGGTTGCTGCCGTTGAGCGTGCCGGTACCGCCGGTAACGCTGCAGAGCTGGTCGGGATTGTCCGGTTGGCTGCCGACGGTGACAGCGTAGGGCTGAAGGTCTTCCAGCGGTGTCGCAAAAACGAAGGTGCCGTTGCTCGCGACGTTCAGCGTGTCAGCGCCATTGAGCGTCAGACTCAGGCCGGTGCCCTCCAGGCCGCTCACCACCCCGCCAACGGTAAACGTATCCGTCGTGCAAGTGACGAGTAGAGTGATGTCCTCCGAGCCGGCAACGCCACCCGATGACTGGGCCGTGCAGCTTTGCGAAGGCGATACAACCTGACCGCCAATGTCGAACGTATAGCTCAGGCCCGCAGGCAGACTGCCCAGGTAGGTTGGACCGCTGGCGGTAACCGTGACGGCGCTGCCGCCACTCAGGCTCGCTGTCAGTCCGGAGCCCAGATAGTTTTGGGTGACAGCAAAAAGGTTTGAGCCCTGTTCCTCGTAGGCGCCGACGTCGCACCGCGCCGGGGGTTGGCCATCACCTTCGGAAGGCCGGCGCAGGCCCCGCGCGTCTTCGCTGATGCCGCCGCAATCGTCGGTCCGATCCAGGGCGGGCGAACCGAGCCCCAGCGCCCGCGTTGGCACCGGACCGCCGAAGTCGGCCAGGTTGGTCAGCAGCGGGTTGACCTGGGCAACCGGCGCACCGCCGCAGCTACCGTTCTCGTCGATGGAGCTGGCGTCGATGGTGATGGTGGCGCCGGTACCCGTATTGCAGTTGTTTGCTGCGTCAGCAAGGATCGATCGACGAATCAAGACCTGGCTGTCGTCAGAGGCCACAACCTGGGCTGCACCGGTGTTGCCCGTAATAGTGTTGTTGTCAATAAACACGGTGGGCTCAACGGGACCGCCGCCAAAGCGGAGTCCAGAACCGCTGGAGCCGGCGCTGTTGCCGACAACCGTGTTATTACGCAGCACCACAAGACCGTTGCGCACAAAAATAGCGCCCCCGGCGAACCCGGCGCTATTGCCGACAAAGGTCGAGCTCAGGACCGCGCCGCCCTGGCCGTCCAGGTAAATGGCTCCACCTTGATTGGCGCCATTGCCCTGAAAGAAGCTGCTCCTGACCTCCGACGATCCCAAGCTTGAAATCGCGCCGCCAGCCTGGGTGAAGCTGTTCTGATTGTTCAGGAAACGGCCGCGGATAATCGTTACGTTGGCACCAGGCTGTACCGTCAATGCGCCGGACCCTGCGTTGGAAAACGTCAGATCGCGAACTTCGATGACGCCGGCGGAAAACGTCAGCACCGGATACCCGATGGTGCTGGGTTCAACGCGCAGCAGGTCGTCTCCCGGACCAACAATTTCGACATCGGTGCCGCCGGTGCCGAAAGACAGAGAACTATCCACCAGCAGGACGCCGGAAAGGCCGGTCAAAAGCACCGAGTCCTCCGGACCGAACGCACCCTGAGCCACACAGCTGGTTTGACGGACGTCAGCGACCGTTACGGACGCCAGGGCCTCGCGCAGGGAACAAAGGCCGTCCCCGTTCGTCTCAGAATCTACGAGGGTGTTGACGGTGAGGGTTGCCGCCTGACAGGTAGCCCCAAGCAGCACGGCTGTCCAAGCCAAAATCCATTTCATGGTCCCATCTCCAGCTGGTTACAGCGTCGATGGTCAGCGTTGAGTGGTAGCCAGGCCATCCCCCGAAACTGGGGGGTGCCCGGTCAATCTTTTCGGTGACTAAAGCTGGCGGCCATCCATGGCGCCCGCCTTCCCTGGGCTCGATTGAAGCAAGTGGTTGTCGGCTAAAGTTTTATTGGTGGCCGCCGATAGCATCCGTGTCTCTTTTGGGCGCACCTCAGCGCCGCCGGATCAGGATGGAAGCGGAACTCTTAAACGATATCGTCGAGTGGGCGGGCGAGGTGGCGTCCATCGGCTACTGGTCTTACGATCCGGAGACGGGGCAGGTCACCTGGTCGGATCAGGCCGCTAAACTGCTGGGTTTGACGCCCGGCGCCATGACCGCTTCCAATGAGAGCTTCTTTCAGGTGTTTTCCGACGACGAAACGGTTTCGTCGGACGGCGACTTCGACGACTGTCTGTCGCAGGATGCCCCCTTTGTTGTCGAGCGGAATATCCAGACTGCTGGGTCCGGTGAGCGACGGGTTCGGATGATCGGGCGGAAGCGGGCGGCCTCTGACACCATGTCCGAGCGGCTGGTGGGAATTGTGCAGGACACGAGCCAGGAGCATGCGCGTCAGCAGTCGCTGGGTACCGCGCTTCGCTGGCTGGAAACCGCCAGTGAAATCGCCAGCCTTGGCTATTGGTACCTCGACGTCACCAACCAGAACCTGGAGTGGTCGGACGAGGTCTTTCGAATCCACGGCTACGAGCCCGGCGAGTTTATCCCGGAACTGGAAAACGCGATCGACGCTTATCATCCCGACGACCGGGAGCGGATCACCGCAGCGGTCCAGCGGGGGCAGGAAACCGGGGAGCCCTGGGCCCTGCACGCATGCCTGGTTCAGCGAGACGGCAGCATTCGGCAGGTCATGGCTCGAGGCAAGCCGCTGTACGAAAGCGGCCGCCTGATGGCGCTTTTCGGCGTGCTGCAGGACATCACGGACCAGGAGCAGCGGCTGGCGAATGAGCGGTTGTTTGTCTCCCTGGTTCAGCAAACGCCGGAGGGGATTTGCATTACCGACGTCAACGGTCACTGCGAATGGGTTAACGAAGCGTTCGAGAAGCTCACCGGATTTTCGGCGAACGAAATGCACGCGCAGAAACCCGGGCAGCTGCTGCAGGGGCCGGAAACCGATCCTGAGACCGTCGCCCGCATTGCCCAGGCGCTTGAGGCGCACCAGCCCTACTCCTGCGAGATTCTGAATTATCGTCGCGACGGATTGCCTTACTGGACGCGGTTGAGCATCTTTCCGCATTTTGACGAACACGGCGAGCTGACCCATTACATGTCGATCCAGATCGACGTGACGGAGCAGCGGAAGGCCGAAGAAAAGCTGGCGGAGCAGACGCGATCGCTTGAGCTCAGCAATTTTCAGCTTTCCCGGCAGCGGACGACAGCGGAGATCATCGCCAGGCAGGATCGCGAGATCCGCGAGGAGCTGGAAACGGCGGTTGAGCGCAGTCGAGAGCTCCAGGACGAGCTCCGGCGTCTCGCGCATTTTGACGAATTGACGGGCCTCCCGAATCGTCGCCACGTCCTCGAGCGGGCCGAGGCGGAGCTCAGGCGCTCAGTCCGCTACGGCCGGCCGCTATCCATCGTGATCACCGATATCGACCACTTCAAGCAAATCAACGATGGCTATGGCCACCAGGTCGGGGATGAAGCGATTCGGCATGTGTCTGCGCTGCTGGCTCAATCGCTGCGCGAAGAAATCGACATGTGCGGTCGGATCGGCGGCGAGGAGTTTCTGCTGCTACTGCCGGAGTCGGAGGTCACCGCTGCCGCGTTGCTGGCTGAGCGGTTGCGCAAACTGATCGAGGAATCCCCGCTGCGGTGTGGCGCACAATTCACCTGCAGCTTCGGCGTGGCTGAGAGGGATACGCACGAGACGCTCGAGGCGCTGATCAAGGCTGCCGACAGCAAGCTCTACGAAGCGAAGAACGGCGGGCGCAACTGCGTCCACTTTTAGGGTCAAGCCCGCTAGGTCCCCCAGCCGCCCCCCAGCGACTTATAAAGCGCTATGAGGGCCACCACGGCGGCGGTCTCGCTGCCGGCAAGCTGATCTTCGGATTCCAGCACTCGGCGCTCGGCGTCCAGCACCTGCAGAAAATTATCCACGCCGGCCCGATAGCGACGTCGCGCGAGATCTGCGGCGCGAACGTTGGCGGCGGCAGCGTCTTTCAGGGCGGCAACCCGAATCAGCTCACTTTGAAAGCTGACCAGCGCCGACTCGGTTTCTGCCAGCGCATTGAGCCAGGTTTGTTCGAGCGTGTTCACGGCCGCCAGGGCCCGACCATCCGCGGCGCTGATCCGTGCGCGGACCCGGGCAAGGTCAAGTACCGGCCAGCTGAACGCCGGGCCGATGCTGTAGCTCCGGGTATCGCTGTCCGACAGGTCCCCGACGGAGAACGCCTGACGCCCCAAGCTGCCCAGCAGGTCGAAGCGCGGGTAGAGCTCCGCTGTGGCAACACCAATACGATAGGTGGCGGCCGCCAGGAGTCGCTCGGCGGAGCGGACGTCGGGCCGTCTTCGCAGCAGCTCGCTCGGAGCGCCGACGGCGATGTTGACGGGTATTTCAGGCAGGCGACCATTGGGTGTGATCTGCGCCGCAATCTGTGTCGGGGTTTGCCGCGTCAGCACGCCCAGCCGATAACGTTGGCCCTGGACGCTGGCATACAGCGACGGAATCAGCGCCTGGGTGGCAAGCAGCTGCGCCTCAGCCCGCGCTACATCCAGATCCGTGCCGCGACCGCCGTCCCGCAAGGTCCGCGTCAGGTCGAGGGTTGTGCGTTGGTTAGCGGCGTTGCGGCGGGCAACCTCTAGTCGACGCTGCGTGCCGCGCATCTCGGCGAACGCAAGCCCCACCTCGGCCGCCACCGCCACCTGCGCGTCTTCCAGGCTGGCTTCCGCGGCTTCAACTTCCGCGGCGGCGGCGGCGGTGGCGCTTCTGACCCGGCCGAAGAAATCGAGCTCCCAGGTGGTGTCGATGCTCAGGCGATACACCTCGTTGGCGTCGACGCTGAAGCCGGGAAACACCTGGCCCTGACGCTGTCGGGTGGCGTTGCCGGCGGCGCTTCCCACCGGCAGACGGACACGGGCGGTTTCGGCGTAGGTTGCGCGCGCGACCTGCAGGTTGGCGCGGGCGATCTCAACCGTGTTGTTGGCCTCCAGCGCTTGATTCACCAAAGCGAGAAGCTCCGGTTCGCCTAGCGTGACCCACCAGCGTTCCATCACCTCACCGGTGCTGAGTGGCTGTTCAATCGGGCGGTGAAACGCCGGGTCCTGCGCTAGCTCGGGCGTTTGATAGTCAGGCCCAACCGTGCAGGCTGCAATCAGTAGCGCAGACGATGAGGCGAGCAGTCGTCTCACGAGGTCTCTCCCACCGGCTCAACGGTGGTGGTTTCTTTAGGGCCACGCACCCAGCGCCGAATCACCACGTAGAAAACTGGCGTCAAGAAAAGCCCAACTAGCGTAACGCCGAGCATGCCGCTGAAGACCGCGGTGCCCAGAACCTGACGCATCTCGGCGCCCGGCCCGCTGGCAATCACCAGGGGCACAACACCGAGGATGAACGCAAACGAGGTCATGAGGATGGGGCGCAGGCGAAGCTGGGCCGCGTTGGTGGCGGCGTCATAAATACTTTTGCCGAGACTCTCCTGCTGCTTGGCAAACTCGACGATAAGAATCGCGTTCTTGCTGGCCAGACCGATCAAAACAATGAACCCGATCTGGGTCAGGATGTTGTTGTCCATCCCGCGAAGGGCGATGCCCAAAAGCGCAAACAGGATGCAGAGCGGAACGATCAGTAGAATGGCCAGCGGCAGCGACCAGCTTTCGTATTGCGCCGTGAGCAGCAGAAAGACGAACAGGACGCTCAGCGGAAACACCAGCAGGCCGGCGCTGCCGCCGGAGCGCTGCTGGTAGGCCAGCTCGGTCCACTCGTAACTCATGCCGGCGGGCAGGCTGGCATCAGCAAGGTTCTCCATGGCGGTCAGTGTTTGACCGCTCGAAACGCCGGGCGGGGTGGCACCTTGCACCTCGGTCGCCGGATAAAGGTTGAAGCGCACCACACGGTCGGCCCCGGTGGTGGTTCGCAGGCTCGCCACGGAGCCGAGCGGCACCATGGCGCCGTCGTTGTTTCTTGCGCGTAGCGTCAGGATGTCTCGCGGATCGATCCGGAACGGACCGTCCGCCTGGGCGGTCACCCGGTAGGCGCGGCCAAACAGGTTGAAGTCGTTGACGTAGGCAGACCCCAGGAAGACCTGCAGCGTCTCAAACACATTTTCTACCGGCAGGTTGAGCATCTCCGCCTTGGTTCGATCGATATCGAGAAAATACTGGGGCGAGGCGGTGCCGAAGGTGGTGAAGACCTGAGTCGCTTCGGGCAGCTGGTTGGCCTGGCCGATCAGCTGCCAGCTGGCACCCTCCAGTGTTTTCAGGCCGCGGCCGCTGCGGTCCTGCACCATCATTTTGAAGCCGCCGCCGTTGCCCAGGCCCGAGACCGCCGGCGGTGCGATTACAAACACCTGGGCTTCTTGGATGGCGCCTAAGCGTCCCCAAAGCTGACCAATAACCGCATTCGCCGATTCCTCGGGTCCCCGCTCCTCAAAAGGCTTCAGAGTGACAAACATGGCGCCGGCGTTTGAGGCATTGGCAAAGGTGGCGCCGGAAAAGCCGGCGAAAGCCACAACCGGGCCGGTGCCGGGCGTTTCGTTGATGATGCCGATGGCTTTCTGGATGACCGCATCGGTTCGCGCCAGCGACGCGCCTTTCGGCAGCTCGGCGGCCACGATGACGTAACCGCGGTCCTGCTCAGGAATAAAGCCGGTGGGCACCCGCTGTAGGGCCAGGACTGTCAGGCCGATCATCAGCACAAACAGCACCAGCGAGATGGCGGGGCGGCGGCTGAAGCGGCAAACGGCGTCACCATAACCGTTGGCCAGGCGCGTGAAGCCGCGATTGAACAGGCGGAAGAAGCCACCGAGAACCCGCTCCCACAAACGTCCGAAGACGCTGTCGTCCGAGCCTTTGGGACGCATCAGGATGGCCGCCAGCGCCGGGCTGAGGGTCAGGGAGTTCAGTGCGGAGATGATCGTGGCGGAGGCGATGGTCAGCGCAAACTGCCGGAAGAACTGCCCCGAGATACCGCCCAGAAACGCCGCCGGGATAAACACGGCGCTGAGCACGAGCGCAATCGATACCAGTGCACCGCCGACCTCGGTCATGGTGATGCGCGCCGCGTCTCGCGGTGCTTCACCTTCCTCCATGTTCCGCTCAACGTTTTCGACCACCACAATGGCGTCGTCGACGACAATGCCGATGGCCAGCACCAGACCGAATAGGGAAAGATTGTTGAGCGAAAAGCCGAACCCCGCCATGACGGCAAAGGTTCCGATCAGAGAGACGGGGATGGCGGCAATGGGTATCAGCGCCGCACGCCAGTCCTGCAGAAAGACGATGATGACGAGGATGACCAGCAGCACCGCCTCAATGATAGTGGTATACACCGCTGCTACCGACTCGGCGACAAATTCCGTCGGGTTGTAAACCACCCGGTAGTCCAGGCCCGCCGGAAAGTCCTTCTGCAGCCGCGCCATGGTGGCTTGGATTTCTTCCGCGGTCTGCAGCGCGTTGCTGCCGGGCCGCTGGAAGATGGCGATGGCCACCGCCGGATCCCCATTGAGGTAGCTGTTGGTGACGTAATCGCGCGCGCCGAGCTCCACCCGCGCCACGTCGCCTACGCGAACCAGCCGACCGTCGTCGCCGGCGGCGACAATGACCTCGCGGAACTCCTGGGCCTCGGTGAACCGGCCCTGGGTGTTCACCGTGTACTGAAACGCCCGATCGGCGTCCAGCGGCGGCTGTGCAAGGCTGCCGCCCGCCACCTGCACGTTCTGACTGCGCAGGGCCGCGACGACGTCGCTGGCGGTCAGGTTACGCTGGGCCAGGCGATCCGGGTCAAGCCAGACCCGCATGCTGTATTCACGGGCGCCAAACACCGTGATGCTGCCGACCCCGTCGATTCGCGCCAGCACGTCCCGAATCTGGAGAAACGCGTAGTTGGAGATGTACAGCTGGTCGTAGGTGTCGTCCGGCGACAGCAGGTGAACGACCATCATCAGATCTGGCGAGCTTTTTTGCGTCACAACGCCCAGCCGCCGGACCTCTTCCGGCAGCCGTGGCTCCGCGCTGGCGACCCGGTTCTGGACCAGCACCTGGGCGGTGTCAAGATCTGTGCCCAGCGCAAAGGTGACCGTCAGCTGCATGACGCCATCGGAGGTCGAGCTCGACTGCATGTAAAGCATGCCCTCGACGCCGTTGACCTCCTGCTCGATCGGCGTAGCCACCGTGTCGGCAATGATCTCCGGCGTTGCGCCGGGGTAGGCGGCGCGCACCACGATGGTCGGCGGTGCCACTTCCGGATACTGCGCAACGGGCAGGCCGCCGTAGGCGATCAGGCCAAGCAGGATAATGAAGATCGACAGCACCGCGGCGAACCGGGGCCGGTCGATGGAAAAGTGGCCGAGGTTCATCGGCCCTGCTGGTCGGTGGCGGTGCTGGGTGAGACCACCATGCCCGGGCGCACGCGCTGCAGTCCGGTGAGAATAAAGCGCGATTCCGCGGTCAGTCCCGTCTCAACCACCCGCAGGCCGTCCTCCGTCAGGCGACCGGGTGTGATCACCTGCTGGCTGACCGTGTTTTGATCGTCCAGAACATACACAAACTGCCTGGACTGGTCTGTGCCGATGGCGGTATCGGGTATCAGCAGCGCCGGATAGGGGCCTCTGCCCTGCAGCTGAACCTTCGCAAACAGGCCGGGAATGAGGATCCCGTCGGGGTTCGGAAAGATGCCGCGACCTTCGATGGTGCCGGTGGATGAGTCCACCACGTTATCGACAAAGTCCATGGCGCCGATATGAACATAGCCGTCTTCGTCAGAAACTTTCAGGCGCAGCGGATTGGGCGCCACCCGGGAACTGGGCCGATCGCCCGACTGGGCAAGACGCTGATACTTCAAATAGGCGTCTTCCGCCGCGGTGAAATACGCGTAGACCGGGTCGCGGCTGACGATCGTGGTCAGGAGCGTGGCGTTCGACTGGCCGCCGCTGATGAGATTTCCGCGGGTGACCAGCGCCCGGCTGGTCCGGCCACTGATCGGCGCCTTGACCCGCGTGAACTCCAGATCGAGACGGCTCTGCGTCAAAGCCGCATCCGCCGCCTTGACGGCCGACCGGGCCGACTGGACGTTCTGCGTTCTTGCGTCGAACTCCTCTTCGGAGATGGCCCGGGAGTTAAAGAGGTCCTTCGCCCGCTCAAGGTCGTTGTCGGCGAGCTGGGCGCTCACCTGTGCCTGCTGCAGCACCGCCTCGGCCTGCGCCACCGCCGCCTCGAAGGGGCGCGGGTCGACCACAAACAGCAGCTCACCCTGCTCGACCGTGTCGCCGTCGGTAAAGTCCACCGACTCGAGATAGCCGCTGACCCGGGCTCGCACCTCAACCGCTTCCACCGCGGCGATGCGCGCCGTGAACTCATCCCAGTCCGTGATAGCCCGTTCCTCGGGCATGGCGACGGTAACCTGCGGTGGGGGAGGTGCCTCGCCACCGCCCTGCGGCTGTGTGTTACATCCGGTGAGTGTCGTCGCGGCGATGAGCGTTGCCAGCGCGGTAAAACAGTATGCGAGCCTGGGGTGTGGCTTGGGTCGCCGAAAGGCTGTGTACATAGATAGAAGCTCGGATGATTTCGGGCGCTGGGGGGCGCTGATGACGACCCGCTGAGGATACCACCCCGGCATGCTGTTGGTGTGACAAAAGGCCCGATCAAACGGGGTTTCGGTGCCGGTTCACGACGGTGCCCGCAATTGGTGCATACAGCACCATGTTGGGTCGCCCTTTTTCTTCGAGATACAACGCTGTGTCTGCATATTGGCGATAAGCATCTGATCCTGTTCGGGTTACTCGCTTGCCAAAGAAATGGCACGCAATTTGATTAAACGGTTGTTGAATACCTACGACGAAGGATCAGGTCATGCCCAGCGAACACGAAGCCATGTACGGAATCTCGCGCATCGATTCAGCGAAGGAGCGCGCCCACGCCTGGCGCGTGAGCCTGCGTCGCAACGGTAAGCGGCTCGTTAAGAATTTCACTGACCGACACTACGGCGGCAACAAAAAAGCGCTGCTGGCGGCGCAGCACTATCGGGACGATCTCCTCCGCCAGCACCCGCCGATGTCCCGCAAGACATTTGCCAAGATTCTGCGCTCCAACAATCTGACCGGCGTCAGCGGCGTTTATCGCTATGCCAAGCGGTACCGGCTTAAAGACGGCACCCAAAAAGAATCCTGGTACTGGGAAGCGAACTGGCCCACGTCACCCGGCGTCAGTGCTAAAGCCACGTTTTCCGTCAACCGCTACGGCGAGGACATCGCCCGCTTGATGGCGCTGCAGGCTCGCGAAAAAGGCCTGGCCGCCGTCGAAGGGGTCTTTTGGGCTTCAGCCCGCGGTGAGATGCCGTCTGCCGGCCGCGCGGGCCATGACGACGATCGCCGGGTCGCCTAGCCCCGAACCAGGCGATTTATGTCGAGTTTGGGCGGCTCGCTGAGCTACCGGCTCGCAACATCAGGCAGCAGGCGTGGGGCAGACGCCACCGCCCAACGCGCTTTTGCTTGAGCTGACCGCGAGAGCAGGGTGACTGCCGATCAGCCGACAGAGTTCTATGGGACTCAAAAAACCCCCGGCTGATCGGCACGATCTCTGTTCGCGCATCGTGATGTCACTATCTCCGTGCCCGGCGCCCCGTTGCGCCGGCTTTCCATACCTCTCCTGAGACTCGCTGCACGCTCTCCGACTAAAGACCTGAGTTCACTATGGCTCGCTGCAGCCCGGCGTCCTCAGAGGTTGCCTAATCCGCTTCGGTAGTCGAAAATTCACATCCTTTTGTCTCAGTTTGCGCAACGTTCATGGCTAACCCCTCTCGACTGCATATCCCTCATCCAGCCGCTCGACCCGGCGAAAAACCCGATTTCAGCAGCCTCAAGCTGTCTCCGGCGGGGGCTGTTGAGCGTCCCGATACCCGGACCGCGACCAGCGACATGGAGTACTTGGCGCACGACCTGGTGAGGGTTTTGGACGATGAACATCGCGCCCAGGGGCCTTGGAATCCTCACCTTGAATCGGCTGAGCTGCAGGTTGCGTTGCGTCAGATGATGCTGACCCGCGCGCTCGACGATCGGATGCATCGGATGCAGCGTCAGGGCCGCATCAGCTTTTACGTGAAATGCCTTGGCGAGGAGGCGGTGTCGATCGGGCAGGGCATGGCGCTCGAACCGAAGGACATGCTGTTCCCCAGCTACCGCAACCAGGGTTTATACATCCTCCGGGGCACCGGCCTGGTCAACATGATAAGTCAGTGCCTGTCCAATACCAGGGACATGTGCAAAGGCCGTCAGCTCCCGGTGATGTACCACAATCAGGAGGGTCGGATTTTCTCGATCTCCGGCAACCTCGGCACGCAGTATCCGCAGGCAGTCGGCTGGGCGATGGCTTCAGCCATCAAAGGGGAGGATCATGTGGCCGCCGCCTGGGTGGGTGACGGCAGCACGGCGGAAGCGGATTTCCACCACGGGCTGACCTTCGCCGCGGTCTACCAGGCGCCGGTGATCCTAAACGTGGTCAACAACCAGTGGGCCATCTCTACCTTCCAAGGTTTTGCCGGCGGCGAGCAGCGCTCGTTTGCGGCGCGCGGCCTTGGGCTGGGTATTCCCGGAATCAGGGTTGACGGCAACGATCTGCTGGCGGTGTATTCGGTGACCCGCTGGGCCGCCGAGCGAGCGCGCAAGTCGCGGGGGCCAACCCTGATTGAGCTGGTGACGTACCGTGCCGGCGCCCACTCGACCAGTGACGACCCCAGCCGTTATCGGCCCAAAGAAGAATGGGCGGCGTTCCCGCTCGGCGATCCGATCGAGCGTTTGAAGCAGCACCTCATTTCGGAGGGAAACTGGACCGAGGAAAAACACGCCGCGCTTGAGCAGGATTTGAAGGAGCGTGTGACCTCCGCCTGGAAGGAGGCCTGTAAGTTCGGAACCATGAGCGACGGCCCTCAGCTTGATCCGCGGGAAATGTTTGACGACGTTTACGAAGAACTGACGCCACAGCTCGCGGCCCAGCGCGCAGAAATGCTGGCGTTGGAGGACTGATCATGGCTCAGATGAACATGATTCAGGCCATCAACTCGGCCATGGACGTTATGATGGAGCGCGATCCGACGGTGATTGTGCTAGGCCAGGACGTCGGGTATTTCGGGGGCGTCTTTCGCTGCACCGAGGGCCTGCAGCGGAAGTACGGCGAACATCGCGTGCTGGACGCGCCAATCGCCGAAGGCGGGATCGTCGGTTCCGCCATCGGTATCGGCGTCAATGGACTGAGGCCGGTCGCAGAGATCCAGTTTGCGGACTATATCTATCCCGGTTTCGATCAAATTGTGAGCGAGCTGGCGCGGCTACGGTATCGCTCGGGCGGTGAGCAGTCGTCGCCGGTCACGATCCGCACCCCCTGTGGCGGCGGCATTCGCGGCGGACAAACCCACTCGCAGAGTCCGGAGGCGATCTTCACCCACATCTCCGGCATTAAGACGGTAATGCCTTCCAACCCCTACGACGCCAAGGGACTGCTGATCAGCGCCATCGAAAGCAACGATCCCGTGGTGTTCTTTGAGCCAAAGCGGATCTATAACGGCCCCTTTGACGGAGACCCAGACAAGCCTGCGGTGCCGTGGACCACGCACCCAAAGGGTGAGGTGCCGAGGGACTACTACACGGTGCCGCTCGACAAAGCGGACGTGGTGCGGTCCGGCAGTCAGCTCAGCATCATCACTTACGGAACGCTGGTGCACGTTGCGCAAAGCGCGGCCGAGCAGGCCGGCGTGGACGCAGATATTATCGACGTGCGGACGCTCGCGCCGCTCGACGTCGAAACCCTGGTCAAGTCGGTTCAAAAGACCGGTCGCTGCCTGATTGCCCACGAGGCGACGCGCTTCAGCGGTTTTGGTGCCGAGCTGTCGGCCACGATTCAGGAAAACTGTTTCTGGCACCTCGAGGCGCCCATCGAGCGTGTCGCGGGCTGGGACACCCCGTATCCGCACGCGTTTGAATGGCAGTATTTTCCCGGCCAGAAACGTATGATTGCCGGGATCAACCGAGTGATGTCGCATGGGTGAATTCGTATTTAAGCTGCCCGACCTGGGGGAAGGAACGGTCGAGGCGGAGATAGCCAAGTGGCACGTGGAGGCCGGGCAGGTCATCTCCGAGGATGACCCGCTGGTCGACATGATGACCGACAAAGCCGCCGTCGAGGTGGCCTCGCCGGTATCCGGCAAGGTTCGGCTGCTACACGGGGAGGCAGGCGCGATGATGGCCGTCGGTTCAGCGCTGGTGACCCTGGACACCGAAGGCGAAGCGGCTGCGTCAGACGAGGCTGAGCCTGCGGCCCCGGCGGCAGAACCGGCCGCCGCCCCGTCGGCCGCGCCGACCGAAGCGCCAGCCGCAAAAAGCAACGGGCACGCCGGCGGCAGCGCGCGCGGCGGCAAGGTGCTGACCTCGCCAAGTATCCGGCGCCTCGCCCGGGAACAGAACATTAACCTCGGTGACGTAAGCGGCAGCGGGCCCAGCGGCCGGATACTGCGCGCTGACGTCGACGCCTTCCTGGCAGCCGCGGCTGCTCCGGGCGCTGCCGTTGTCGGCGGCCCTGTCAAGGCGCACGGCACCGAGGAGATCAAGGTCATCGGTTTGCGTCGGGCTATCGCCCAGCGCATGTCGCAGGCCAAGCGGGATATTCCGCATTTCTCTTACGTTGACGAGGTGGATATCACGCAGCTCGATCTGCTGCGCAAGCACCTGAACCAAACCTCCGGTCAGCCCAGGCTGACCTATCTGCCGTTGATCGCCGCCGCGTTGATTCGAGTGCTCAAAGACTTTCCCCAGTGCAACGCCACCTATGATGACCAGCGCAACGTGATTGTGCGTCACCACGCTGTGCACTTAGGCATCGCCACCCAGACCGACGACGGCCTCAAGGTGCCGGTGGTCGATCACGCGGAGGCGCTGGACTTCTGGCGGCTGGCATCCGGCATGCGGGACCTGACCGAGCTTGCTCGCAGCAACCGCGCGAGCCGCAGTCAGCTCAGTGGCTCAACCATCACCATTACCAGCCTCGGCAAGCTCGGAGGCATCGCCAGTACCCCCATCATCAACGCACCGGAAGTCGGCATCATTGGCGTCAATAAGGCGGTCCAGCGACCCATGGTCATCGATGGTGAGGTCCAGATCCGGCTGATGATGAACCTGTCGACGTCGTTCGATCATCGGTTCGTCGATGGTTACGACGCCGCGGCCATGGTGCAGGGGATGAAAGAGCTGCTGGAAAACCCCGCCGCCATTTTTATTCCCGCTCCCTGAGAAGCTGTCGCCGCCGAGACCCGTCGGCGGCGCGTTCTTAGGAATCTGTCAGATCGAAGACCACTTTGCCGAGGGCTCTACGGCCGCTGATGTCGGCAAAAGCCGTGGCATAGTCCGTTAGCGGATAGCTGGCAGAGATTCGCGGTTTTAGCTTGCCCTCCGCCACCATGTCCGCCATCAGCCGCAGATTGCGGATCTGCTCCTGTGGCTGGCGGCTGGCCCAGGTACCCCACCAAACGCCGGTGATCGACCCCTCCTTGAGAAGTGTGAGGTTCGCCGGGAACTGGGGAATCTCTCCGCTGGCAAAGCCAACCACCAGATAGGTGCCCTGCCAGGCCAGGGCTTTCAGCGAAGGCACGGCCAGGTCGCCGCCGACCGGATCCAAGACCACATCAACACCCCGGCCGGCTGTCAGTACCTTCAGTTCCTCGCGCAGCGAGACCTGACTGTAGTCGATGGTCTCATCCGCACCGCAGCGCTCGGCGAAGTTCAGCTTGTCGGCGGAGCTGGCGGCGGCAATCACCTGAGCCCCACGCGCTTTGGCCAGCTCGATGGCGGCACTTCCGACACCGCCAGCAGCCCCCAAAACGAGCACGAGCTGGCCCTCTTTTACATCGGCCAGGTCATAAAGGCCGTGGCACGCGGTACTGTAGGTGATCAGAAAACTCGCCGCTTCCGCGTCGCTGAGCTGGTCGGGCGTCGGCGCCACCTCCCGTTCCTTGACCACAATGTATTCGGCAAACATGCCATGCGT
Source organism: Pseudomonadota bacterium (assembly GCA_039033415.1). Taxonomy (NCBI): domain Bacteria; kingdom Pseudomonadati; phylum Pseudomonadota; species Pseudomonadota bacterium. Next base: position 35,230 of record JBCCCR010000019.1, read on the forward strand.
GGCGGTGACCATCACGCGCTGACCGGTCGCTACGGCACTGACGCCCGCACCCACTGCTTCGACCGTACCGGCCGCCTCCAGACCCGGGATAAACGGCGGCGGGATGTTGACCTGGTACTGCCCGCTAACAAATAGCAGGTCGGGAAAGTTCAGCGCGGCGGCGTTGACCTTGATCAGCACCTCTCCCAGGCCGGGTTCGGGGGTCGCCAGCTCCGTTAGCTTCAGCGACTCGGGTGGCCCGTAGGCCTCGCAGAGCAACGCTCTCATCGAGCCAGGCCCGCCAGGTATTCGGTGACCTGCGCCTCAGAAACCACGTCCGCGTACTTGGCGTTCATGTCAAAGAGATTGGCCTGGTGCGGATCGTCATGTCGGTCGCCGCAGGCGTCAGCGACGACAATCGGTATGAAGCCATACGAGCAGGCGTCGATGCAGGTTGCCCGGATGCAGCCGCTCGTGGTGAGACCGGTAATGATCAGACTATCGATGTTGGCGGCCGTCAGCGTCGAGGACAGCGACGTGCCAAAAAACGCGCTCGGATACTGTTTGGTTACCACCAGCTCATCGGGTGCCGGGTCGAGGCCGGCCGGCCACGCGCCCATCGGATTTCCGCGGATCATGTTGTGCAGCGGTTTGGCCTTGCGAAAGAAAACGCCGCCGTTTAATCCGTCGGCGTCATAAACCACGTTGGTATACATCACCGGAACACCGGCCCTCCGCGCCACTTCGCGGATGCGTAGCGCGCTGTCGAGCTCCGCCTGAACGTCGGCAAAGAGTTCGCAGTCGGGTTCGAAATAGGCCTGCACAAAATCGATCAGGATCAGCGCCGGCCGCTCACCGTAGCCGAGCTGATTGTCGTAGGCCTTCTTATAGTTTTCCGCGAGATTGTCCGTCATGGATCGATCCTTTTCTGGTCGGATTGTACTGAGTGACTTCAGGCGGCTTCGAGCACCAGGGCAATACCCTGGCCGACGCCGATGCACATGGTGCAAAGTGCGTAGCGACCGCCCGTGGCCTGAAGTTGACGCGCCGCGGTGGTGACCAGTCGGGCACCGGACATCCCGAGCGGGTGTCCCAGCGCAATGGCGCCGCCCCAGCGGTTCACGTGCTCCGCGTCGTCCGGCAGTCCCAGGGCCCGCAGCACGGCGAGGCCCTGCGCGGCAAACGCTTCGTTGAGTTCGACGACATCCACGTCAGACACGCTGAGTCCCGCGAGCTTCAGCGCTTTGCGAGACGCTTCGATAGGACCCACCCCCATAATGCGCGGCGCAAGGCCCGTGCTGGCCGCGGACACCACCCGGGCCATCACCTTCAGCCCCTGCGCCTCGGCGCCCTCCGCGGAGGCCAGCAGCAGTGCACAGGCACCGTCATTGATGCCCGACGCGTTGCCCGCGGTAATGCTGCCGTCCGCGCGAACAAACGGCTTCAGCCGGTTGAGCGCCGCCAGATCGGTATCGGGCCTGGGATGCTCGTCGGTATCCACAACCACCGGCTCTCCCCGCCGCTGCGGAATGGTGACGGTGCAGATTTCGCCGGCCAGGTGCCCGGCGCTGATCGCAGCCCCGGCTTTCTGCTGGCTGCGTAGCGCAAACTGATCCTGATCCTCGCGGCTGATCTTGAAGTCGTCCGCGACGTTTTCGGCGGTCTCCGCCATGGAGTCCACCCCATACTGATCTTTCAGCCGTCGATTGATGAATCGCCAGCCCAAGGTGGTGTCGAACATCTGCTGGCCGCGATCAAAAGGCGCCGTCGCTTTGCCGAGCACCATCGGAGATCGGGACATCGACTCCACCCCGGCCGCGATACCGAGCTCGATCATGCCGCACTGAATCGACTGGGCGATCATCGCGACCGCATTGAGCCCTGAGCCGCACAGTCGATTCACCGTCACACCCGGGACTGACTCGGGCAGGCCCGCAAGCAGGGTCGCCATCCGGGCAACGTTGCGATTGTCCTCGCCGGCCTGATTGGCGCAGCCCATGATCACGTCTTCGACCGCGGCGGGATCCAGGCTGGGGTTGCGTTCCAGCAGCGCCGCGAGTGGTACGGCGGCCAGGTCGTCGGTGCGCACGGTGGACAGCGCGCCGCCGTAACGGCCTATGGGGGTTCGGATGGCGTCACAGACAAATGCGTCTCTCGGTGCGTTCACGGCCGGTTCCTGGCGGTTGGAAACCGTCGATTGTGCGACAAGCGGCGCCGGGTTGCATCATCCGATCGCGGTTCTTTCACGGCGTTGGTTTACACTTTCCCCCCTGGCGAATGAATTAGAGGCACTTCCATGACGATCGAATTCCAGTTGAACGGCAAAACGGTGCGCACCGACGCGCCGACCGACAAGCCCCTCCTGTGGGTGCTGCGCGAAGATCTCGGCTCGACGGGCACAAAATTTGGGTGCGGAATTGCCCAATGTGGAGCGTGCACGATCCATCTTGACGGGTCACCAACCCGCAGCTGCGTGCTGCCCATCGCTGCGGTGGCTGGACGCAGCGTTACCACGGTTGAGGGTGTCGACTCGAAAGCCGCCATGGCGGTTCGCAAGGCCTGGCGCGAGCTGGACGTGGTCCAGTGCGGGTACTGCCAGAGCGGCCAGATGATGTCGGCCAGCGCGCTGCTGGAGGGCAACCCGGCCCCGACGGACGACGAGATTGACGCCGCCATGGGCGGGAATCTCTGCCGCTGCGCCACCTACCACCGCATTCGGGCCGCCATTCATCAGGCTGCCGAAGACTTGAATGGAGAAAGCGCATGAGCCGGTTTATGGACAAGAAGTCAGTCGGACAGGGCGGCTCAGGCCTGAATCGACGCAGGTTCCTCCAGGTGAGCGCCCTGGGCGGTGCGGGTTTTCTGATCGGCTGCAGCGAATCGGATACCGCGGCGCCGGCGGCCCAGACCGAGGCCGCAGCGCCCTTGCCGGCGGCAATCGACGCCGAGCTCAACGCTTTTGTCAAAATCCAGGCTGACAACACCGTCACGGTGGTCGTCAAACACCTCGACAAGGGTCAGGGCGTGACCACCGGACTGCCCGCCATTGTGGCCGAGGAGCTCGACGCCAGCTGGTCTCAGATGCGCACCGAGTTTGCGCCGGCTGACGCCAACCGTTACGCCAACCTTGCGTTTGGTGTTGTCCAGGGGACGGGAGGGTCAACCTCAATCGCCAACTCCTGGGAGCAGCTCCGCCTGGCCGCCGCCGGCGCACGCGCTATGTTGGTGCAGGCCGCCGCTGAGCAGTGGGGCGTTGCCGCCGACACCATCGCCGTCGCTGATGGTCGGGTCACCAGCGGTGATCAATCCGCCAGCTTTGGCGAATTGGCGGGCCTCGCCGCGGCACAGACACCGCCCGAGCGACCCGCACTGAAGGACCGATCCGAGTTCAAGCTGCTAGGGACTAACCTGCCGCGGCTAGATTCGGCCGACAAGACCGACGGCAGCACCGAATTCACGATCGACGTGAAACGACCCGGCATGCTGATGGCGGTAGTCGCCAGGCCCCCGCGCTTCGGCGGCAAGGTAGCGTCCTTCGACGCCAGCAAGGCGCTGGAGGTGCCGGGCGTTGCGCGAGTGGTCGAGATTCCGCGCGGCGTTGCCGTGCTGGCCGACAGCTACTTCACCGCCAACAAGGCGCGAGGCATGCTGGAGGTTGAGTGGAACTTCGATGACGCCGAAAACCGAAGCTCCTCAGAGCTGGAAGCTGACTTTACGGCCATGATGGATCAGCCGGGGCTGGAAGCCCGCAACGACGGTGATGCGCCGGCGGCCCTGGGTTCGGCCGCGCAGACTATCGAGCAGGAGTTCCACTTCCCGTTCCTGGCGCATGCCACGATGGAACCGATGGACTGTGTGGTTGAGCTTGCGTCCGATGGCTGTGAAATCTGGACCGCCTCTCAGATTCCGACGCTGGACGTCGGAACCACCGCGGCGATCACCGGCCTGGACCCGTCCAGCATTAAGATCCACACCCGCTTCGCCGGCGGCAGTTTTGGGCGCCGCGCTGTGCCCGACAGCGATTTTGTGGCCGAAGCGGTGATGATCGCCAAGGCCATCGACGGTGAGGCCCCGGTCAAGCTGCTGTGGTCGCGCGAGGATGACATGGCCGCTGGCCGCTATCGGCCGATGGCCGTCCACCGGGTGCGCGCCGGTCTCGACGAAGACGGCAAGATCAGCGCCTGGCACCATCAAGTTGCGAGCCCGTCGATCCTGAGCGGCACCGCTTTTGCCGCCATGATGACCAGCGAGCTCGACCCTTCGGTCGTCGAAGGCACCACCGATCTTCCCTACGCGATCCCCAACGTTCGCGTAGACGGCTACCAGCCTCAGACCGGTGTGCCGGTACTGTGGTGGCGGTCGGTTGGTCACACGCACAACGCCTATGCGGTTGAGGTGTTCTTTGACCAGCTTGCCAGGACCATGGGCCGCGATCCGTACGAGCTGCGCAAAGAGCTGCTGACGGAGCATCCGCGTCATCTGGCGGTGCTGAACAAGGCCGCAGAGGAAGCGGGCTGGGGCACCGATCTCGGGCCTGGTCGAGGCCGAGGCATTGCGGTTCACGAGTCGTTTAACTCGTTTGTCGCTGAGGTGATTGAGGTGACGATGGCTGAAGGCGGCAATTTCTCCATTGACCGGGTGGTTTGCGCGGTGGACTGCGGCTTTGCGTTGACCCCGGATGTCGTTAAGGCGCAGATGGAAGGCGGAATTGGGTATGGACTGTCCTCTGCACTGCGCGAAGCCATCACCCTGACCAACGGTGAGGTCGATCAGAAAAACTTCGATCGCTACCGTCCGCTGCGAATCAGCGAGATGCCGAAGATTGAGGTGCACATCGTGAACTCCGGCGAGCCGCCGACGGGCGTGGGTGAGCCGGGTACGCCGCCTTCCGCGCCGGCGCTGGCTAACGCCATTGCGGACGCCACGGGCCGCTCGATCTCGCGGCTGCCGATCGCCGATCAGCTGAAGACCGCTTAATCTGAATCGTTGACCGACACGGAGCCACCTTCCCGCGAAGGTGGCTCCGGCCTTTCCTTCGCCGGTCGCCTACGCGCAGGGCCCTTACTCCTCCGCTGAAGGCTTCGACGACTCCAAGCTAATCTTCCCGTTCAGCTGGTCCCGGCGCGCGGCATCAGGATCGCGCAGCGCCGGATCACCTCGGCCGCCGCCGCCGGCGGTTTCCAGCACAAATACGCCGCCGGCTGGAATCAGGCTGCGGCCCATGCCGCTGAGGGTATCACCCCCTCGAATATACGTGCGGGCGCCGTCGCCGTCGCCGCCACCGTCGCGTCCGCGCGGCGGATGCACAATTCGATCAAACATCCTCGATACGACAAACGGCTCGGCATCGCGGTGGCAGAATTCCATCACCTGCCCCAGACCGCCTCGGAATTGACCTGAGCCACCCGAATCTGGCCTGAACTCCTTGCGCAGGATCAGCAGCGGCGAGGTGGTTTCGGTGATCTCGACCGGCGTTGAGCGAACGCCGGAGGGAAACGCGGTACAGGAAAGTCCGTCTTTGGACGGCCGCGCGCCGCTGCCGCCGGTGTAGAAGGCGTTGATGACAAACGGCTCTGACGAGCTCCCGGAAACGACGCCGCGCCCGCCCATAAACACCGGGCCAAACAGGCACGATGCGCCTTCCGCCGGCACCTGTCCCTGGAGCGGTTGCTGCAGGCAGCCCAGCACAACATCGGGCAGCATCTGGCCGACGGCATGGCGCGCCGACACGGCGCTCGGCCGTTCGGCGTGCAGAATGCACCCGGCGGGCGCCGTAACCTCCACCTGCCCGAGGCTGCCGGCGTTGTTCGGGATGTCGTTGCCGACAACGCAGCGCACGCCGAACGACGCATAGGCCTGGGTGTAGGTCAGCGGCACGTTGATTCCGCGACCCGACGCCGGCGAGGTTCCCGCGAAGTCGACCCGGATCCGTCCGTCAGCGATCGTGACCTCGCAGGCGAGGGTCACCGGTTCGTCGTAGCCGTCCACGGTCATGGTGTAGCGCCAGCTGGCTTCGGGCAGCGCCCGTATTTCGGCTTCCATCGCCCGGGCCGAGCGCTCGACGATGATGTCTGCGAGCGCCTGGAGGGACGTCAGGCCAAACTCGTCCAGGGTGGCGAGAAGCGCCTGGGATGCGCTGAAGTTGCAGGCGGTCAGCGAATACAGGTCACCCTCTGCCGCTCGCGGGTCTCGGACGTTGGCGCGCAGGATTTTCAGCAGCGTTTCGTTGGGCTCACCGCGGGCAAACAGGCGGCTGATCGGTATATTGAGCCCCTCCTCAAACACCTGCCGACCGTCCGGGCCGAAGCCGAGACCGCCGACATCAGCAATATGGGAGGTTGCGGCGATCAGTGCGATGAGCGTGTCGTCCCGAAATACGGGCGTCACAACCGTAAAGTCGTTGAGGTGCCCGGTGCCGTGCCACGGATCGTTGGTCAGCAGCACGTCCCCGGGTTCCAGCTGGGCGGCCGGCAGATGTTTGAGGAACTCACCGACGCTGCTCGCCATCGCGTTGACGTGTCCCGGCGTGCCGGTCACGGCCTGGGCCAGCATCCGGCCGTCTGCGTCGAAGATGCCCGCGGACAGGTCGCCGGCTTCCCGAACCGTCGTGGAAAACGCGGTACGCATCAGCGTTTGTGCCTGTTCTTCCACGATGGCCAGCAGCCGGTCCCAGAGTATCTGGAGGGTGATCGGATCCATGTCAGGCACCGTTGTCCCGCGTGATCACAAGATTGCCGTCAGGATCGACCTCGAGTGAGCAGCCCGACGGCACAACCGTTGTGGTCTGGTCTTCGGTGATCAGGGCGGGTCCGTCCAGCTGACTGCCGACAGGCAACGTCTGACGGTTGATCACGCGCGCCTCCACCGATTGCCCGTCTTCGGCTACCGAACATGTCACCACCTCGTCCGGAGAACCGTCGGACGTCGTCGCGGCGGCCGAAACTTCGCTTGGCGCCGGCCCGCTGAGGGCGAGCGTCAGGCTGAGCAACTCGATGTCGACGCCGTCGATTGTTCTTCCGTAAAGCTGTTCGTAAGCGCGTTCGAAAGCGCCGGAAAAGTGCTCCGCGGCGCTCGCGTCGTAGACTTCGACGGGCAACACAATCGGCAGCTCGTGCCCTTGGCCCGCGTAGCGCATATAGCCCTGGCGCTGCTCGGTCAGCGGCTCGCCGCCCGCGGCGGGTGCCAGGACCGCCTCGGCCTCGGCGCGCATGTCGCTGAAGAGCCGGTTGACCGTGGACGGATCCAGCTGGCTGACCGTCATCGGCCGGCTTCGCACCACTTCAAAACTCAGTCGAGCCAGGAGAAACCCGACCGCTGACCCAACCCCGGCCTGGGGCGGGATGATCACGCGGTTGACGCCCAGGCGCCGGGCCAGACTGGCCGCGTGAAGCGGGGCCGCGCCCCCAAAGGCCACCATGTCGCGCTGACGAAGATCGAGCCCAAACTCCGCGGCATGGGCCCGAGCCGCTGCCGCCATACTCTCTTCCACCACATCGCTGATGCCCTGCGCCGCCTGGCCAACGGCCAACGCCAGCGGGCTGGCAATGTGTTTGCCGATGGCGGCCGCGGCGGCCTCACCGTTCAGGCTCAGCGCGCCGCCCGCAAATCGTTCGGGGCGAATCTTGCCGAGGGTCACGTCAGCGTCGGTGACCGTCGGCGAGGTGCCACCTCGTCCGTAGGCCGCCGGCCCCGGTTCCGAGCCCGCGCTGCGGGGGCCCACGCGCAGCCGCTCCAGCTTGTCGACATGGGCGATCGATCCGCCTCCCGCCCCGATCTCCACCATCTCAATGACCGGGATTCGCAGCGGCAGCCCGCTGCCTTTCTTGAATCGATAGCTGCGGTCGACCTCAAAGCTGCGGGACACGAGTGGCTTGCGTTGATCGATCAGGCAGAGCTTGGCCGTGGTGCCGCCCATATCAAACGACAGCACCCGATCTGCCTGACAGCCGCCGGCGACGCTGGCCGCCAGGATTGCGCCGCCGGCGGGCCCCGACTCCACCAGCCGGATCGGGAAACGCGCGGCGGTGTCGAGGTCCGTCAGCCCGCCGCCGGAGGTCATCAGCAGGAACGGACAGTGGACGTCCAGTGCCTCCAGGCCGTCTTCGAGCCGCCGGAGGTAGCTGTCCATCAGCGGCTGGACGTAAGCGTTCGCGCAGGCTGTGGACAGCCGTTCGTACTCCCGAATCTCCGGACACACTTCGCTGGACAGCGTGATGGCGAGGTCGGGTCGCAGCTTTGAAATCAGCTCAGCGCAGCGCTGTTCGTGACTCGGATCCCGGTAGCTGTGCAGCAAGCCGACGGCGATGCTCTGAACCCCGTATTCGTCCAGGGATTGCAGGGCATCGGCAACGGACTGCGGATCGAGCGGCGTGTGGACGCGTCCATCGCTTAGGAGCCGTTCGGTTACCGGCCGGCGAAGATGGCGTGGCACCAGGGGTCGAGCCCGGTCGATGTTGATGTCGTACTGCTCGAACCGGTCTTCAAACGCCATTTCCACGGAGTCTCGGTGGCCGGCGGTCGTGAGCAGGGCTGTGGTCGCGCCGCGCCGCTCGATCAAGGCATTGGTGGCGAGGGTGGTGCCGTGGAGCACCATGGAGAGATCCGCCGCAGGGATGCCGGCGCTGCCCAGGACACGTTCGATTCCCTCGAGCAGGGCCTGCTCCGGCTGGCTATGGGTGGTCAGCAGCTTGTCCGACCAGCGCTGTCCCTCGGCGTTTTGCAGCACCACATCGGTAAACGTGCCGCCAATGTCTACGGCAATTCTTGCGGCACCCACCGGTCGAAAAGCCTATGGCTCTAAGTCGTCGCCGGCGTCGATGCCGGCGGCCGGGAGCGTGCGCTGCGTGCCGATCAGCGAGTCTCGGGTCACCAGTGATCGTAGCTTGTCTTCCGACCAACCTTCGGTGCCCGCAGGCCGCTGCGGCAGCACCATGTAGCGAAGCTCAGCCGTCGAGTCATGAACCCGGACCTGAATCTGGTCGTTCAGCTCGACCCCAAACTCGGCCAGGACGGCCCTCGGTTCCCGAACCAATCTGGAACGATAGCTAAGGGATTTGTACCAGGAGGGTGACATACCCAGCAGCGCTCGCGGATAGCAGGAGCAAAGGGTACACACGATCACGTTGTGCACCTGCGCGCTGTTTTCCATCACCGTAAACTCGGCGGGCTTCAGGTCGAAACCCAGTTCCGTGATGGCTTCGCTGCCGTCCGTCAGCAGGCGCTCTTTGAACGCCGGGTCGGTCCAGGCCCGCGCCACCAGACGGGCGCCGTTGTCGGGTGATGCGCCCTGCATCCGGCTGATCATCGCCGCCTCTTCGGCCCGGGTGTAGTGGCCTGCCTCGAGCAGCAGCTCCCTCAGGGCCAGCCCCACGCGCGCAGCGTCGCTCGTCGGCTCGGGATGGTCCGGTTGTAAGGTTTGATCATGGCCATGATCGTGGTCATGGTCGTGGTCGTGACCCATCAGGCGGGCTCCAGCCAGTGTTCGAAAACCTCAACTTCCAGCGTATCGTCGTCAGGTCCCCGGTAGCCCGGCCATAGCTGCGCCTGCGGAATGCAGATTCGATAGAGACGGGTTTCCGGCCGCCCATCACCCCGCACAAAAGTCTCGGGCTGCCCGTGGAGTCCGCAGACCCGCTCGACCGTACCCTCTTGCCCCTTTACATACCGGGGGACCCGATGATGAACACCCGGATGGCGATCGTGAATGCGCACTCGCTGCCCTCGATGAAAGCGGGCCTGTGACTCGGTCGGCTGGACGTTACTCATGATGTCAGCGCCTGCCGCGCGGCGATCTCTGCCATCTTTTCCTCAAGCGCCGCCTGCGTGACCAAACCTTTGTCCAAAAGCGTGTAGGCCAGCGACTTGGCCCAGCGTTCGTAGTAGCTCAGGTTTTCGTAGTCGGCGGGACCTAAGTGTTCAATGCCGTCCCGAAGCTCCGCAAAATCGCTAATCAGCCCCTTGCCCAGCGCCAGCCGCACCATCGCGTCGACCTGCCATTCCCACCAGGCTGTGTCGTGTTCGCCTCGCTCAATCGGGCCGGCCTCGAGGCCGCCGACGTCATGCGGATCGCTCGGCTGGTTCATGAGTCAACCACTCTCCCCGGGTTAAGAATGTTTTTCGGGTCCATCGCCTGCTTCAGAGATTTCATCAGCGCAATTTCCGTCGGGCTGCGGCTCTGAGGCAGCCAGCGTTTTTTTAGCGTGCCAATCCCGTGTTCGGCGCTGACGCTTCCGTTGGCGGAGGCCGTGTGTCGGTAGACCACCGCCTCGATGCCCGCCTTGTCCTCCGCTCGCCCCGTCGAGGCGACCACGTGCAGATTGCCGTCGCCGATGTGGCCGAAAAGCAGGGTCCGGCAGCCGTCCAGCTCCTGCCCAAGATCGCGTTCAATGGCGCTGGCAACCCGGTCCATAGCTGCCAGGGGAATGCCCACGTCGAACACCGCCAGGTGCTCCATGGTAGGCATAATGTCGCCGATCGCGTCACGCAGCTCCCACAAACGTCGACTGTCCGCCAGACTGCTGGCCAACACGCCGTCCGTGACCAGCTCCCGCTCCAGCGCCTGCTCAAAGCACCGTTCCAGATCGTCGCTGAGCGAGCTGTCATTGCTGCCCTCGGTTTGAATGAGCACGGAGAACGGCGCGGGTTCGGAAAGCGGATTCGGCTTGCCGGTGGCCCCAACCGCCACGTCAAAATATCCGCGCCACATCACCTCGAACGCCGACACTACCGGGAGCGTTTGGCCGCAGTGGCGCAGCAGCCTGATGACCGCAGGAAAATCAGCGCAGGCGCACAGGGCGGACGCGCTGGCGGGCTTGCTGGGGTTGAGTCTGAACGTAACTTGAGTGACCACGCCCAGCGTTCCCTCCGTGCCGATAAACAGCTGCTTGAGATCGTAGCCTGCGTTGTTCTTGAGCAGCTTGTTGTCGGCTTCGATGACGGTGCCGTCGGCAAGCACAGCCGTCAGCCCGAGGACGAGGGAACGCGTCATGCCGTGCTGAATCACCTGATTACCGCCAGCGTTGGTCGACACGATGCCGCCGGCCTGGCAGGAGCCTCGCGCGCCGAGGTCCATCGAGAACTCCAGTCCTTCAGCCGCGGCGGTGTCCTGGATGACCTGCAGCGGCATGCCGGCTCCGACGGTCATTGTCATACCCTCACGGTCGAACTCGACCAGCTGATTCATCAGCTCGAGCGACAGGCTGTGTTCGCCGGCTCTTGGCGTTGCGCCGCCGGCCAGTCCAGTCCGGCCTCCCTGGATGACAATTGGCTGGTCGTTGGCGTGACAGGCGGCAAGGATTTCGCTCACCTGCTTAGTGGTTTTCGGTCGAAATACCACTGCCGGCAGCACGGGATTGCTTCGAGTCCAGTCGCAGGCATATGCCTCGCCGACCGCATCGCCGGTCAGGTAGATAGCGGGGTCGAGCGAATCAAGTACAGCGGATGAGGTTTGCAAGCTGCGATCGGGGTTTGGGCGGCCCCTGAGTCTAACCGATTGCCCGGATCAGCAGAAATCCGGGGTCAGCTGCGCCGGCCGCAGCGCTCGTTCCAGGCTGACTCGGTTGCGGCCGTCGCGTTTCGATCGATACATGGCCCGATCAGCGCGCTGGAGCAGGTCGTCCATCGAGTGATCGTCTTCGCGCAGCGTGGCCACGCCAAAGCTGGCCGTGATGTGAAAAGGCTCCGGACGCCAGCCGATTTCGGTGCCGGCGAGATCTCGCCGGAGCAGCCGTGCGGTCTTCTCCGCCTGGGCGATGTCGGTATGCGGCAGCGCCAAGGCAAACTCCTCCCCCCCGATCCGACCGAAGACCGCCCCTTCGCGCAGGCTCGCCTGCAGCACCTTCGCCAGCACGAGCAGCGCGCGATCGCCGGCGCTGTGACCATGCTGATCGTTGACCTCTTTGAAGTTATCCACGTCGCAAATGATGACCGACAGAGGCTGATTGCCGCGCCGAGCGCGAGCGATCAGCGGGCTGCTTGTGGACTCGAAGCCCCGCCGATTCAAGATGCCCGTCATGGGATCGGTGTTAGCCAGGCTCTTCATCTGCATCGAGAGATCTGACGCCACGATCAGCACGGTAAACATGCCGCTGCCGACGTAGCCCGCCGGCAGAATCAGAAAGTTGATCTGCCGGTAAATCTCGAGCCAGTGGGCGTCGGGCGTGGGTCCCTGCATCAGCGCCGCAACGCCGGCCAGAATCTGGGAAGCACCAAACAAGGCAAGAACGCTGGCGGCCGCTAACTCGACGTCTCTCGAGACGGCCTGCTGGCGGTAGATCAGCTGAGCGCATAACAAACACAAAATGCCGGCGTAAGCTGGCCCGATAAACATCTGTATACCCACGTGCGGCTGCCCAAAGGTGAACCAGGCGAGCGAGAGCACGGTCGCGAAGCCCGTGAGCGCAAGCACATCCGCTCGCACCCAGCGTCCCGACCATAGGCGAAAGCCGGCCAGCGCTAGTGAAACGGTAAGCGCGCCAAGCGCCGATACAAGTACCCAGTAAATCCGACGGTCGTCGAACAGGCTGTCAGCCAGCAGGTTCACGCCGTATTGAACGGCACCAGCGAGAAACGTGGCGGACCATACAAGGGTGTGGGTCTGGCGGCCAAAATTTTGCCAGGCCAGCAGGAACACCACGCTCAAAGTCAGGCTGCATAGCAGCAGGGCGATAATCAGATAAGTCATGGTTGGATTTTCCCTGGCTCGCGGCTCACCGCTAGCTGCGGTTCATCCGTTGGCCTCTCTCCAGTGCCATTGGGTTGCTTTGTGAATATGGCGTTATTGTAAGGGCTAAGCTCGTCGATTCTGGCCGGCGATCGGTAAACGATCGTTAATAAGGAAAGGCGGACAGGTCATTGATTCTGCGTCTACTTCTCGTTGTGTCCCGCAGGCTGAATGGCTGGGTCCTCCGGGGGTTTTCCAGTATGATCCCGCCATTCAGAATACGGGTCTCCCGCCATTAGCACACGACTCATCGCCTGCTGTGCGCTCCTTTTTGTCTGGTGCTCTGCCGTAGCGCAGACCGAGTCCGCTGCTGACCTCGTCGCGCGAGTACTCAGTCGGTCGGTGCCGCCCAATGAGCAGATGGACCTGATCGATCGGGCCCTTGAACTGCTCGCCGAATCCCCGAACGCCGACCCGGCGCTCCTGGGTGATGCCTACATCGGACGGATCCAAGCGACACAGCTGCTCGGTAGGCTCGATGAGGCCGAGCAGGCGGCACGGGACGGTTTGAAGCTGGTCAACTTGGAGGATCAACCCGATCAGTATCTTCGTCTGGTGACCGCGCCGGCCCTGCTCGACTATTTCCGGGGCAAGCCGGAGGCGGCCAAGGCAGCGCTGGATCAGATCCTCACCCAAGACTTTAGCGCCGCCGACCCGAAGGTCTTCGACGGCGTACGCTCCAACTACGCCACCGTGCTGCAAGAGATCGGCGAGACTCTGCGCGCAATTGAAATCTATCAGGAGGTACTACGGCGCGCACTGGACCGGTCTGACGAAAGTATGGCAATGATCCTGGCGAATAACTTAATCGTCATATTGATCCTGCAGGGTCTGCACGAAGACGCTCGCAACTGGCTGAATCAGATCGCCGACCTTCGGGCGCGGTCGCAGATCCCCTGGGCCAGGGAATCCCTGCTGCTGCACGATCTTGAGCTCCAGCGGATTTTCGGCGATGCCGAGGGATCCGCGGCGGGCTTGCGACAGTTCATCGCGGCGACCGGTGAGGAGACCGCCATCACTAATGTGGGCAACGCGTATGAGTTCCTGGCCGAGGCGCTGATTGTTACCGGCGATTTTGCCGGTGCTGAAGACGCGGCGAGGATGGCCATCGACAAGCTGACCGATTTGCCCTCAGAGCTCGCCGAGGCCCGGCTGGCTCTGGTGAGAAGCCTATTTCTGCAGGGCAAGCTTGCGGAGGTGCCAGCGGTGCTCGACGAGATTGATCTCGACAAGCTGAGCCCGAGTCGCCAGGCGCGCGTTGCGGGTCTGCGGCTGGAGCATCGGCTGCGGGTGGCCGGCGATCGGGACGGTGTGGCCGAGCTGCTGCGATTTCTTGATGCGTCCGGGGACGCGGAAAATGCGCGAACCGTGCAGAGCGTCCAGTACTACAACGCGAAGCTGACGGCCCAGCGGCAGCAGGCCGAAATCGCCCGGATTCGTGAATCGGAAATCCGGCTGGCCGCCGAGGCCGACGTCAGTGCCGCCCGGGCCAGCGAGCTGCAGGCGCGCGAGCAGGTGGTGAAGAAGAATCGGAATCTGCTGCTGGCGGTGGTGATATTGACAGCCGTCGTGCTGATGACGCTTCTTTATACCCTCAATCGGCGTGGCTATCAGAAGCGAATTCTTGCTCGCGAGCAGGCCCTCAACCTTGAGCTGACCCAGACCGTAGAGGAAAAGTCTGAAGCGCTGCGCCAGCAGCTGGGCGAGCAGGCGGAGCTGGAGCGTGCGCTGGACCGAAAAAAGCGCAACGAGCTGGTCGGCCAGCTGACGAGCAACGTGGCGCACGATTTCAACAACCTGCTGCAGGTGATCTCCAGCGCTAACGAACAGTTTGAGCCGCTCACCGAGACGCCGGCGCAGCGAGCCGTGCTCGGCGCGTCCAACGATTCGATTCGTTACGCCAGCGAAATGATTCACCAGCTTCTCGCCTATTCGCGGCAGCAGGAGCTTCAGGCGACGGCAACGGATATCAGCAAGCTGCTGGACGGCACCCGGACGCTGTTTCGGTCGGCCGTTGGTGAAGAAATCACGCTGACCTTTGGCGACTTCCCTGCCAACGCGGTGGCCTTGGTGGACCCGGCGAAGCTCACCAGCGCCATCCTCAATCTGCTGCGAAACGCCTCCGATGCGGTCAACGAAGCTGGCGCGATCCGGGTCGACGTCTCGCGCGAAACGCTGGATAAGCAACAGACCCGCGCCTGGCCGTCTCTCGAGGCCGGCGATTACGTGCTGGTTACGGTTGAGGACAACGGCCAGGGCATGGATTCGGCAACGCTGGAACGGGCAACCGAACCGTTCTTCACCACCAAATCGGAAACCACCGGCACGGGGCTTGGCCTGAGTTCAGTTCATGGCTTTGTGCGGCAGTCGGCGGGTGACCTGCTGCTGCGTAGCAGCCCCGAGGACGGTACCCGCGTGACGCTGGCGCTGCCAGCGAGCGAGATGGCCGTGGCTCCCGCTGAGCCGTCCGCGGTGGCGAACGACAGCCTTCAGGGCAAACAGGTCCTGGTGGTCGAGGACAATGAGATGGTGGCCAGAACGGTGACCGTTGCGTTACAGAGCGTCGGTGCGCAGGTGTGCTGTCTCGACTCGGCTGACGAGGCGCTCAATCATCTGGCGGCCAACCGGGAGTATCACTACCTGCTGACTGACGTTCGTATGCCCGGCAGCCACAACGGTTACGATCTGGCGCGGTGGGCCTCCGACCATTGCCCCGCTATGCCGATCATCATCATGAGCGGCTTCACCGAGCGGACCGATACGTCTGACGAGTTTACGATGATCAGCAAGCCGTTCACGCGAGCGGCGCTGATCGAGGCGCTGCAGCAGGCCTCGGTTCGAACCACCGCCCAGGCCTAAGTCCGGGCTGGTTGAGCGGCTTATTCCGCCGGCAGCGCTATCCCGCCGCAGAAGCTGTCTGGCGACAGGCGGATAATGTCGACGGTAGCGTCGCCGACTGCCGGATCATCAAAATCCCAGCTTAAGATGGCGGTGCCGCAGCCCGTGAACTGGATCACGAGCGTTCCTACCGACTCGACGGTGGTGCTCGTGGGATCGTTGAATACCCCGCCCGTGTTGCGGGAAATGGTGAGCGTCGCGGTGTCCCCCGAGAACGTGCCGCTGGCGGTCAGCCAGCGGTGCTGGGTACTGCCAAAACCTTCGCCGTCGTCGCCGTCGGGCGGGTTGACGTCATAGGTAAACCAGGCGACAAACACCTCCTGGCGATCACCGTCATCGATGATGTCGATCAGCCAGCCCTGGCCTGCGGTTGCCGCATTAAACCAGGTTCCGGCGAGGCCCGGATTGATCTCGAAGCCGTCTACCTCGGTGATGACGGTAAAAATCAGGTTGTCGCTGGTCAGATCTTCCAGCCCGGCGAACTCGCCGCTGAGCTTGACGGGAACCGTGCCGAGCGCGGCCTGTCCCGTGTTGATGCGCACCAGCGAGTTGATCCGATCGACCACCTCCATGCCGTTACCGAGCACCCGACCAAAAACCGTGAACCCGCCGTTTTCGTTGTCCAGCGCCGCATTCGCGTCATCCATGTTGATGAACCACTGGCTGTCGGCGCTGTCCGGATCACCCGCGATTTTTGCCATGGCGACCGTGCCACGAACGTTTGAAAGGCCGAACTCGTTCGCGATGGTTGCATCGACCGGTACCTGGCCAAACTGGCCGTCAATAAAGGTAAAGCCGCCGCCTTGGATCACAAACCCGTATTCGATCCGGTGAACGATGCTGTTTGCATAGTCGCCGTCCCGCACGTAGTTGAGAAAGTTCGCCACCGTGCGCGGCGCCTCTTGCTCGAGCAGATCAATGTAGAAATGGCCGATCTGGGTGTCGACCCGCACCACGCTCGCCTGAGCGAGGGGCGCAAAAAGCAATGCCAGCAGGGCAACTTTGAATCTGGTCATGGGTTCTCCGGGGTTGTTCGACGGTCTGGCTGGAAACAGTTCTGACACGCAGGACACCAGTAGGTGCTGCGATGATGCCGCCCAAGGCGGGTATATGCAACGGGGTGGTCACAACGCAGGCACGGGAGGCCTTCGCGGCGGTAAACCCACAGCCTGCCCGCATTGTCTCCCTCGCGGCGCGTCACGCGGCGTCCGCCGCCGAGATTGGATCCCAGAAGTTTGCTGGCGGTGGCGTAAAGCGCCTTGAGCTCTGCGTCGTCGCAGCATCCAAGCTCGCAAGTCGGCGGAACGCGGTGAATGAACAACACCTCCGATTTGTAAACGTTCCCAATCCCGCTGGCGACCCGCTGATCGAGGAGCACATCGGCGAGGAGCGTATCGGGTTCGCACAGCTCCCGGACCCGGCGGACGATCAGGTCGAGATCGACCGCGCCTGCCGTTAGGTCGGGGCCGAGGCGGTGGTCCACCACCGAGGAGCGGACGCTGGGCGTGCGGATCAGCTCCACCTCCTTGGCGTTAAAGCAGACGTAGTGGTTGTCGTTCACCGTGATGACAACGCTCGCCCGCGATCGAGGCTTGCGCCAGGGTTCACCCAGCGGATAGCGATGCCAGCTGCCGTGCATGCCGAGGTGGCTGCGGACGCTCTGGCCGTTGTCCAGATCGACAAAAAGGTGTTTGCCGGCCGCACGGACGCTTTTGATGCTTTTCGCGCTGACCGACCTTTCGGCGCAGCGATCCGCCAGCACCAGCGATTCGAGCGGCTGGCCGTCCAGTCGAGGCTTCAGGTAGTTCGCGATCTTGTGGATCGTATCGCCTTCAGGCACCGGTGGCGGCTCCGTGGGGCTGCATGTCAATCAGGCCGCCGTAGTCCAGGGTGAAGCCGAGGCGGCGGAAGTGAGGCAGCAGCGGCGACTCCTTCACCGGTTCACCATCGATCTTTTCGATGACAACCATCGCGCTGCGGCGGCCGGTTTTTGGCAGGCCGCGCAGCGTTTCTATGGCGGCGTCCAGGGCGCCCGAGTCATCTTCCAGGCTTTCCGGAAAAGTCACCAAATGCCGATTGCGGGCGGTGACAAACAGCAGCGGACGCCCTCGCGCCAGCAGCACCCACGCTCCCGCGACCCGCCGCGGCTTGGCGCGCTTGGCGTTGGCGCAGGTCGGCCAGGGGACCAGCGCACCAAACGGATTGGCCGGGTCGATGGCGCACAGCACCACAATATCGGCCCGACTGATCGGGGTGTCCCGCTCCTCGGCGTCGCTGCGCGCGCCTCGCAGCCGGTCCACCGCACCGGCCAGCGCAAACTGTGCGCCGGCAAGGCCGTCAACAAAATGCCCGCGGCGACAGCGACCCTGTTCCGCGAGCTCTCGCAGCACCTTGTAGATGGCCGAGAAGCCGCCGGGGATATCCTCGGCCTGAGCACACTGGCGGCTGACCACGCCGTAACGGTCGAGCAGCAGGCGGGCTTTGGCCAGCGCCCGCTCGGTGTCCGGCACCGGCACGGCGACGAGGCTCGCCACGGCCGACCAGCGTCCGCCCGCCGTCGACGGGCCGGGCGCGCGGCGCGCGCCACGGCGGCGGGTGCCGCCGGAGAGCGAGCGAAAGGGACTGAACGTATCGTTCGTGATTTGACCGTCCCAGACCAGGTCCCAGAGCGCGGTGGCAAACTCTTTTGCGCCGTGGCCGCTCTGCTCCAATACGGCCTGCATCTCAAACGAAAATGACGCGCCGTTCTGGGTGAGATGGTCCAGGATTTGCGCATGCAGGTCGCTGGCCGGCTCGTAGGGTGGAGGCGGGGTGAGAAGCTGGCGCACCTCGCTGCGCAGGTACAGCGCAACCCGGCCGTCTTTGGGTCCGCTGGCGCCGCGCCCAACCCAAACGACCGAGCCGTCCGCCGCCAGCATGTCCAGCATCTCTGGACGAAAGCCGGCCACGCGGCGCGGCAGGATGATGGTGCTGAGCGTGGACCAGGGCAACGCGAGATCCTGCAGCTGGCCGATCACCTCGAGCAGCCGCTGCGGCCCTCCGCGCTCGTCGTCCAGCCCCTGCCACTGGGGCAGGTACAGGGCCAGGCTGGGGGTGTCGACCGCCGCCGCCTCGTCTCGCAGGCTGGCCAGGTTGCGTCGCTTGAGCCTTCGAAGGACCTCAGCATCACACCAGTCCAGCTCCACGCCGCCGGGGCGAATCTCACCGCGGGTCAGCACGCCGCGCTGCTCCAAAAGCTGCAGCGCCGGTTCGAGCTGAGCGGGTCGAAGACCCCACTGGGTTGCCGGGTCAGCGGTGACAAACGGCCCGTGATGGCGCGCGTAGCGCTTCAGCATCTGCTCGAGCGGCTGCTCCACGGTAGCGGTAAACGCGTCTGGCACCCCACCGGGCAGCGCGACGCCCAACGCGTCCCGGTAGAGCCCGCTGTCCTCCGCGGCAATCCAGCGCTGCTCGCCACCGATGGATACGCAGAGTGCACGACGCTGCTGCTTGAGCTCTCCCAGCCAGGCTTCGGTGGGCCCGGCGGAGCGAAGCTCGAGATCTGCCTGACTCAGGTCGCCGAGGCGTCGCAACAGATCGTGCAGGTCGTCAGCATCACGGGCCTGGTAGTCCTCGGTGAGTCGTTGGAGCTCTTCTTCCAGCTCCGCCAGCACGTCCCGGTCGATCAGGTCGCGCAGCTCGGCCTGGCCCAGCAGCTCCCCCAGCAGCGCGCGATCGAGCGTCAGCGCCTGCGCGCGCCGTTCGGCCAGCGGCGCGTCCTGCTCGTAGAGGTAGGCCGCCACGTAGGCAAACACCAGCGAACGAGAAAACGGTGAGGCGCTGGGGGTTTCCACCTCCTCGACGGTGATTCTTCTCCCCGCGATGTCACGCAGTAAGTCTTTAAGGCCAGGTAGATCAAAGACGTCGGCCAGCGCCTGGCGATAGGTTTCCATGACAATCGGAAAGCTGGGGTATTGCCGGACCGCCGCCATCAGATTCTGTGATTTGAGCCGTTGGGCCCACAGCGGAGATCGCTGGCCCGGACGGTTGCGCCGCAGGAGCAGCGATCGCACCGCGTTTTCCCGGAACAGGCCCGCAAAGAGCGCGGTGCCGGCCAGCTGGTCGGTGATCAGCTCCTCGACTTCCTCGGCGCCGGGGATCAATGCATCCAGGGCCGGCAGCTCGTCAGCGTCGGCGAGTCTTAAGACAATGCCGTCGTCGGTGTACATCACCTGCATCTCAAAGCCAGCGAGCTCACCGAGCGTCCGCTGGAGCGCCATGGCCCAGGGGGCGTGGATGCGCGCGCCGAACGGTGTGAGGATACAAACCCGCCAGTCTCCCAGCTCGTCGCGAAATTTTTCGACGACAATATTTTGATCGGTGGGCAGGGTGCCGCAGTGGCTCTTTTGCTCGGTCAGATACTCCGCCAGATTCTGGGTGGCGAGCTCGTCGAGCGGCGTGTGGCTCGCGATCCACTGACGGGCTTTGGCGGGACCGTAGCGGCCCGCCTTGCGAATGAATTCACCGATCGCCTGACCCAGCTCGATCGGCCGGCCCGGTCCGTCCCCGCGCCAGAAGGGCAGGCGACCCGGTTCGCCGGGGGCGGGAACCACTAGCACGCGATCGCGCGTAATGCCCTCAACGCGCCAGGTGCTGGCGCCGAGCATGATGTTGTCGCCGACCCGCGTTTCGAACACCATCTCCTCGTCCAGCTCTCCGACCCGAGGGCCGTCTTCCCCGAGATGGACACCGTAGGCGCCGCGGTCGGGAATGGTCCCCGCATTCATTCGGGTAACCATGGCAGCGCCGCGACGAGGTGACAGGGTGTCGTTGCTGCGGTCCCAGGACAGCAGTGGCTTGAGATCCGCAAAGTCGTTGGAAGGATAGCGCCCGGTCAGCATATCCAGCACGCCCTCGAGCGCCTGGCGTGACAGGTTTCGATAAGACCACGCTCCGCCCACCAGGCTGGCAAGCTCCTCCACCGTTCGGGGCTCGTCACAGCAGGCCGCCACCAGCTGCTGCGCCAGCACGTCCAGCGGATTGTCTGGCACCTCGATCGACTCGAGCTCGGCCTCAAGCATGCGGCTGGCAACCACGGCGCTCTCCAGCAGATCGCCGCGGAATTTAGGAAAGACCCTCCCGTGGCTGATTTCGCCGACGCCATGGCCGGCTCGGCCAACGCGCTGAAGGCCGCGAGCCACCGACCCGGGCGACTCCACCAGCACCACGAGATCCACCGCACCCATATCGATGCCGAGTTCCAGGGAGCTTGTGGCCACAATGCCGCGGATGGCACCGCTCTTCAGCCCCTCCTCGATCTCGGCGCGTTTGGCGTGGGAGATGCTGCCGTGGTGCGCTCGCACCAGCTCCTCCTCAGCCAGTTCGTTGAGCTTCTGCGCCAGCCGTTCACAAAGGCCGCGGCTGTTGACAAAGACAATTGTGGCCCGGTTTTCATGGATCGCCCCGAGGAGCTGGGGATAGATCGCCGGCCAGATGCCTCGCTCTGCCTGCGGGGTGCCAACCTCTCGACTGTACAGCTCGCCGAGGATGGATCCGCCGCTGTCGGGTTGGGGCTGGGCCGGCGGGTTTTGCATGTCCGGCACCGGCACCTTCACCTCAACCGCAATCCGCGGTTTTGCCGAACAGTCGATGACCTGCACCGGGCGCTGACCGCCGAGAAACTTGGCTACCGCCTGCAGCGGCCTGACGGTGGCCGAAAGACCGATACGTTGGGGTTCGTGCTGGGCGAGTGCTGACAGTCGTTCGAGCGACAGTGCCAGGTGGGTGCCTCGCTTGGTCGGCGCCAGCGCGTGGATTTCGTCGATGATGATCGTGTCGACGGTCTTCAGGTTGGCAGCGGCTTTGGAGCCCAGGATCAGGAAAAGTGACTCGGGCGTCGTCACCAAAATCTGCGAGGGGTGTTTCGACTGCTGCTGACGCTCGCGCTGGGGCGTGTCGCCGGTGCGTACGGCCACGGTGGCGGCGTGGAAGGGTTTGTCGATTCTTGCTGCCGTGCGGCTGATGCCCACCAGCGGGGAGCGGAGATTGCGCTCGATATCGTAAACGAGCGCCTTCAGGGGCGAGATGTAGAGCACGCGAACGCCCGCGGTTGCCTCGGCGTCAGCCGCGCTGCTTTCCCGGCCGAGCCGGTCGATGCCCGACAGGAAGGCGGCCAGGGTTTTCCCGCTGCCTGTCGGGGCTACCAGCAGGCAGTGCTCCCCCTGACGGATCGCCTCCCAGCCTTGGGCCTGGATTGCCGTGGGGTGAGAAAAGTTCTCTTGAAACCACTGGGCGGTGGCGGGATGAAACTGCTTCACATTCTGGTTGGTATCAGCATCGCGTTAGGCCGGCAACCGTAGCAACCGACGGGTCAATGCGCTGTGTTTGTGTGAACCGGCGCACAATGTCTGAATTTTCCTACAGTAATACCCGCCGTTCCCTGTAGCAATCGACACCCGAGGCTGAGGCTTGTGCTGTCGTTTCCCGAGATAATTAACGTGTCGCTTTTCAACAAGGATCGTGCTGATGGGTAACTGGAAACTGGCTGACCGAGATTTAAGCGGGTTCCTTCGGGATCTGAAAAACGCTTGCCACAAGGTCGACTGCGGCGAGCCGCCGCCGGCCTGGCTGAGCGATGACGATCAGTGGCGGGGGGCAACGCCCAGCCTGCGCCAGCAGGTCCTTCGGCGCCTCTGCGAGTCGCGTCGGCTCACGCAGGCCTACGATACCTGGAAGGAGCGCGCGGAGCAGCTGCGGACCCGCTCCCGCGTGCAGCGGCGCATGGGTGAGCGGGCATTGGCTGAACGCACCCATCGATGGGCGAATCGTTTCTGGGATCGCGCGCTGCTTGCCGCGGCGCTGGCCTTTGAGCGCGAGACCCGCGCCGAGCGAGCCTGGCTAGACTTCTGGCGACGAAAGAAAGTGCCGAACTAACCTCCCGCTTGGTGAAGCTGGCGCACCGTCGTCAGGGTGTCAGCTTCCAGCGGCGTTTTGTCTTTGCGGTAGCGCTTTACCCGGGCGAAGCGTAGCGCCATCCCCGCGGGATACTGCGGGCTGGTTTGAACGTCGCTGAAGGCGATCTCCACGACCAGTTTCGGTCTCACGAAGACGACATGTCCCTCGGTGTGGGTCTGGAGGGCCAGCAGCCGTTCGGTTTGCCAGGCCAGCAGCCGATCGGTCAGCCCCTTAAAGGTCTTGCCCAGCATGACAAATTCCCCTGACTCGGCGTCGCGGGCACCCAGGTGTAGATTTGAGAGCTTGCCCTTGCGCCGGCCGCTGCCCCATTCGGCCGCCAGCACCACAAGATCCAGCGTGTGGGCCTGCTTGATCTTGAGCCAGTCGGCACCGCGGCTGCCAGCCATATAGGGTGCCGTCAGCGACTTCGCCATGACGCCCTCATGCCCCGCGCTAAGCGCGTCGGTGAGGAACCGCGTGGCCTCCTCGCGGCTGGCGCTGATCAGCCGGTTGACCCGCAGCGACGCGGGCAGAGCCTGTTCCATGGTCCGGATGCGTCGGCTCAGGGGTTCATCGATAAGCGACTCGCCGTTGAGCATCAGACAATCGAACACGAAGAGCTGCAGCGGAATTTTTTGGGTCATCTCCGCGACGTTGAGGCGTCGGCCAAAGCGCCGCATCGTCACCTGGAACGGCAGGGGCCGGCCATCCTCGCGCAGCGCCAGCACCTCACCGTCAAAGATGCCTGATTCCAGGGGGAGATCCGCGACGATTGCCGCGATCTCCGGCAGCGACTCGGTCACCGGATTGAGCTGGCGACTGTAGAACTCCACGCGCGTGCCTTCCCGATGTATCTGCACGCGGGCGCCATCCAGCTTGATCTCCAGCGCCGCCTCACCCAGCGCCTCCATCGCGCCCGGCATGTCGTCCGCCGGCTGCGCCAGCATGGGCTTAACCGGTTTGAACAGCTCCAGCTTAAACTGCGCCAAGCCCGCCAGGCCGTCGGTCCAGGCAGCTACCGCAACCGGGGCGGGGTCGCCGGCCAGCATCACCGCGCGCCGCAGCTCGCTCGCGGGCAACTCGGTCGCGTCTGCCAGCGCGTCGATGAGCACGCCTTCCAAAGCACCCTGCCGCAGCTCGCCCAGCACCAGGCGGCTGACAAAGCGGCCCTCGTCGTCGCTCAGGCGGGCGTAAAGCTGGGTGAGCGTCTCTTGCCGAGCCTTGCCCGAGCCAGCGCCTTTGGTCGCGGCGATCTGGTCGAAGGTCTGATCAAGCTCTAGGAGCTCAACGGTTGAGGGTTCCGGACCCTGGCCCGGGGTAAGCTTGCTGATCAGCGCCGGCCCCAGGCCGATCTTGCCCTGAGGCAGCGCGCCGCTGAGGTAGTTCACCACCAGCGCCCGCTCCTCTGGGAGCGTGGCGCCTAAACAGGCCGCGAGCGCCGCCCGCTTTTTCAGACGGCTGCGGGTTGCGGCGACCGCGCCGGAAGCCGCGACCAGGTCTCTTAGCAGCATGCGTTCAGCAGACTTTGAGCAAAGCGGTGGGATCGAACACTAGACGGTCACGGCATTGCCGCGGAAGATCCGCGCCAGGTAGCGGCTGTCCTTGGGCCGCGGAGCCGGGACCGAACACTGGAGTACCGCTGCAACCAGACGCTGCATTTCCTCTGCGAGCTCCTGATCATTGCTCGGCTCCTCGGCCCGGGCTCGCCGGGTCAGCTGAACCTGATTGATCGCCGGGGCCGTCGGCAGCCTTTCGCCTTCGACGCCGAGCGTCACGGTAAAGGCGTGCAGCGAGTTCTTGGCAAACAGCGCCAGCGCAAACTCCTCCCGCGTGGAGGCGCGGGAAGTGCCCGAGGTCACCAGCACAATCTGGCACCCTTCGATGAGCGCGGCTTTCTTGGCGGCTCGGAAGTGGTGAGTCAGATGATTGCCCACCACGTCGGCGAACTCCTCAGTGGTGAGTACCCGATCCCAGCTTCGGCCAGCGTCTGCGGCTAGAGGCTTGAGCGGCATGCGAACAAACGGTGTGCTGACCACCACGTCGATAGACCCCATGGCGGCCCGCGCCTCATCCATCGCCTTTTCGATATGGTCGGTGACCGGTCTGACCGTCAGATTGATGCCGTCGAGCTTGGCCATTCTTGCGGTCAGCGTTTTGGCGGTGTCTTCGCTGCTGACCAGCAGCGTCAGCGCAGCAATCTTGTGCTCAGCAAACCCCTCCGCAATCGCCTGCAGCTCCTCGCGCATGGTGTCGCCGATCAACACCACCTTCTTGCCGTTGAGCTGAGCCAGGTCTTCCTTGCCGGGGTGGAGCATCATTTCTCCTTCGGTCACGGATCGATCAAACTTCAGGCCGCCCGACGGATGGAACGTCTCACCGCTGACAATCTGGTCGGCCAGGCTGAAGACGGTGGAGACCGCCACCTGTTCGTCGGTGGGCATCCGATGAAGGTGCAGTCGATTGATAATACCCGCCTCGATCTTCTGGGCCGCGCGCTCGATGTCTCCGGCTTCAAAGAAGTCGCCTTCGGGTGTCTCGCAGGCATCGAGAAAACGCTCGCTGTCGGCAGCGCTGATTTGCCCACCGACTTCGAGGCGCCGGCACAGCTTCTCTGCCAGCGGGCCGCTGAGGAGATAGTCTGAGGCGTTGGCGACCGCTGAACCCTCGGCGGCCTGGGTGATCAGCGTGGCCAGGGCTCGCGGTGCGTCGGCCCACTCGCTGAGCTGATCCAGGCGATTGATCGCGAGCTTTTGCAGGCACGATTTCAACACGTCATCGGGGGCGGTCAGCAGGGCGCCGTACACCTTGTTGAGCCGGATGTTCTCCAGGATCAGCCGCCCGCGGCGCGAAAAGAGCCCCGGTGCGCCGCCGAGGCCGCGCAGCCGGGCGCCGTCAACCGGACCCGGTGCCATCGCATTGATCTGAATCTCCGGACCCAGATGCCGGGACAGGATTTCCGCCAGGACCCGCTGCCCCGCTTTGGACACCGAGTAGTCCGCGCGATTGGGATAGGCGACAGCCAGATACTTTTCGCCACCAAAATAGCTGGACACGTTCAGGATATTGCCGCTGCCATGGTCTTTCATCGTTGGCGCGAACATCCGGATCAGCGCGTAGTTGCTGATCAGATTAGCTTCCATGGTGCGGTTCCAGTCGTCGAGACTCATGTCGACAACCATCTCCTCCGCGCCTGAGATGCCGGCGTTGTTGATGAGAAAGTCCACGTTGCCGAACAGCGCCATGGCGTGGTCGAACAGCTTCTGGAGCGCTGCGGCGTCGCCGACGTCGACATCGGGAAGGATGAACACCCGGTTTTCCGGATCGCCGTACCCCGACAGGCGCAGCTCTTCGACGATGCTGTCGCGGGCGCTCGCGAGCTTTTCTTCGCTGCGCGCGCTGAGCAGCACCCGCGCGCCCGCCAGCGCCAGAAAACGTCCGAGCTGCAGGCCGATACCCAGACTGCCGCCGGTGATCACCGCGCTTTTCCCTCGATGCAGGCCCGGCAGCACGCGCTGGATCGACATCGGCATCGACGACTTGCCGGTAGCGCGCTGGATGGACTTCGGCAGCCAGAGGTTGATCGCGTCCATCTTTCGTACACGATTGTTCAGCGTCACGCACCAGTCTGCGGCGAAGGCCACGTTGTCGGGTTCGCTGTTGTCGAACCGGACCAGCTGGTTGGGGCTGAGTGCAAACGGTCGCGTACCTGTCCTCAGCTGATGTTCAGACTCCAGGCGCCAGACGCGGATCAGCGCCTCGATGGCAGCTCGGCTGACGTCGTTCAAGAGATTGCCTCGCCCGTCGTCGGGGTTGGTCACGAACGTGACGGCCGGCGCCGCCTGCTGCTTCGGCCAGGACGCGAGGCGCTCGCTCAGGGCCGACGCAAAGGCGACCGGCGCGGCCAGCTCCCGCTCAATGAATTGTGCAACGTCGCGATCTTCCGCGCTAGCCAGCGCGTGACCGTGGTCGGCGTTGGCGGTTGCCGGGAGGTAGATGACGCCGTCGAGCTGTTCGAACTGATCGCCGATCAGCTCGAAAACACGCTCCAGCGATTCGGGCCGGAGCGGATTGACGTGCTGCAGCTGAATCCAGCGGTCCTCGCCGCTCGCCAGCTGCGCTCGGGCATGACCGACGGCTTCCAGCGAACGAAAGCCGATGACAACCTGCGCACCGTGGTTTCGGTTGCGCCGCGCGAAGGTCAGCGCGTCGTCAACGTCGCTGCCGCCGATAATGAGGATGACCCGATGTCGGAGGTCAACCAGCCGGCTGTCCGGCCACGAAACCAGCTTAAAGCGGCTTTGGGCCGGCACCTGCATGCCGTGCGTCACCTCCAACGCGTGGCCGGATAAGCCGCTGGATTCCTCGCTGGCCAGCCAGGTGATGGTGTCCGCGACGTTGGTCGGCGTGGGGTAGCGAAAGTCCAGCTGCCCGTCGTCGTCCGCCTTTTTGACGGTCATCAGCCCGCGGAAATGCTCTGAAGTGCTTCCCGACTCGAGCTGCTGCAGCTCGTCCATGGCGGCAAACACGGTGTCGATGCGTTCCGACTTGATCGGCCCAGGGAACACCGTGTTGACCCGCACCGCCTGTCTACTGGGGCCGAGCTCGCGCGCAAGGCCCAGCGACAGGGCGTTCAGCGCCGACTTGGGGACAACGTACGGGATCCGACCGAAGTATGGCGTGCGAGAGAATATGGTTGATACGTTGATCACCGACGCGCCGTTCGACAGTCGGGGCAGGGCGGCTCGTGTCATATTCCAAGGTCCGCCCAGCAGGTTCATGCAGGCCTCGAAGAGCGTCTCCGCATCGCCGATCTGCAGTTTCTGGTCCTCGCTGAACGGGATGTGCTCCAGCGTTTGTTTTGGGCCCGCGCCGCCGGCATTGTTGATCAGGACGTCGATGTCGCCAAAGTGTTCGGTTGCGGCGCCAACCACGGCTTCGCAGTCGGCGGGCACCGCGCAGTCACCCGCAGCACAAAGGATGCTGGAAGCGTCAAATCCCTCTTCGACCAGCTGCTCGGCCAGCTCTGTGAGCTTTTGTTCCGTGCGGCCGTTCAGCACAACCCTGGCGCCCTCCTGGAGCAGGTGGCGGGTAATGTGGGAGCCGATATTGCCGGCGGCTCCGGTCAGAATGATGTGGCGGCCGGTGAGCCGGCCAGTGCTGATTGATTCGCTCATCGGAGGGTCCCTGCTGATCCCGTATCCACCTGTTCAAAGTCTTCGCCTCGGGCCTGGGCCTCAGCGATGGCCCATGCGCGGTAAAGCTCGTCGCGGGTTTTGAGCCCCATCCGAGGCAGCGCGTGCAGCGCCACGTAGGTGGCTCCCTCGTGGCGGTTTTCCCACATCGCCTGGTGCGCCGCAGCCACCTCGTCGAAGGCCACCGGCACCGGCTCGACGACGTCGATCATGCCGGCAGCGATGCGCTCCTGAACCTCGCTGAATTCGCGAGCCGTATTGAGATGGGTTCCACGGATTTCGGCGGTTGGCATCAGGATGCGTCGTTGCCGCATCCAGACCTGCGGTGCGTAAAAACTCAGGCGGCGGCCGCTTAAGCTCTCGCTGTAAACCACCTTGCCTGTGTTCGGTTTAACCAGCGACGTGGACAGCGCCAGCGAGTCGCGGCCGCGGCGCTCGAACACGACGTCCGGCAGGCCCCGCCGATCCATCGTGTTGCGCAGCAGCGGCCCAATCGCTGAGCCGATGGGCTTCAACGTTCGGTCGGAGAAGCGGCGCACGGCCTCCTTGAAGCTCGGTGACTCGGTAAAGGGGTCGGGCATTGGGGCCAGCGGACCCGGCGGATCAAACTCGTCACCCAGCCGACGCTGAATCTGCTCGACGCTGACCACGCCGGCGAGCTGCGCACCGAAGCCCAGCGAGGTGACGAACTCGCGCTGCTCGATCGTATCAGCGAGCACCGCTACCCGGGCGCCGATGGCGCAGCCGGCCTCGATTGCCTCGATGCCTATCGGGTCCACCACACCGTCTTCCGCGCCGGGACCGTAGATCACCAGGAGCGACTGGCCAGCCCGCAGCCGGGCGCGACGCAGCGTTTGGGGCACTTCCTCCTCACCGCTTTTGCCCATAAACGAAAAACGGTAGCCCGTTGAGGCGCCAAAGAAGGTCAGAATGCCGCCGTCACCCAATAGCTGGAAAGAGCGGCCGAAGGCTCGTTCGCCAGCGTGCGACACCACAAAGTCGAGCGGTCCACCCACCTGGCTATGTGCCTCGTTCACAAAGGTCTCGCCCGCTTGCTCCCAGGCGTCCCAGCCCTCCGGCTCATCCGGCACGGGCGTAAAGATCGTCGCCCAGCGAGGGTCTTTACGGTTGATCGCCACGCCGCCGAGTGACGCTACCCGCGATGCCCGATCGTCTGAGGAGACCATCCCCAACACGCTCAGCCCGCTGCTGCGGGCGCTGCGCAGACATTCAAGGCCTGTGCCGGTTGAGGCGCCCTCAACGAACAGGCGGGCACCGGCGTGTATGTCGAGCGTGTGGTAAAGCGCGCGGTGAATGGTGCCCTGGGTCAGGCCGTAGGCGCCGGCCTGTTCGATGGTCAGCCCGGGCAGCTTGGCGTGGAGCTGCGGGCCCTGCACCACGAGAAACTGCGCGTGGCTGCCGTCGTTACGTTCGTAGCCCTGGATGCGAAAGTCGGCCGCCATCGGGTCCAGACCCTGGTCGGGTGACAGCAGCTCGCTCTGGCCGGAGTAGATGGTAACCAGCTGTCCGACGGACAGCCGGCCCTCACGCGCGAGCTCGGCACCCAGCTGAGCGATGATCGCCACGCCGCCCGAACCGGTGACCTGCACGTCCACGTCGCGGGCATCAAACGGTGACACCGGGATGCCGGTGATGGCCCAGATGTCGTTGAAGTTCAGCTCGGAGGCCAGCACGTAGACCAGCGCATCGTTGGGCCCAGGCTCAGGCGTATCGAAGACCAGCAGGCGCTCTGCCTCAATCGGGTCGCCGTGATCCGGCGCGCCGTCTTCAGGCCGTTTGATCACTCCGAGGCCGTACTGATAAGCCGGAACCGAGGTCACACCCGGGAAAAAGCTCGCTCCAAGCGGCAGCAGCTCGCCCTCTGCCTCGAGCTGCCGGCGAGTGGCCTCGTCAGCGTCGGGCGGCACCGCGGTCTCGCGAACCGGCAGCGGGTTGCTGCGTCGCTCCAGAAACGCCCGGATGCCGATTGGACCCGCGGCCGGATCGCAGACGCCGTCAGCGAACAGACCCGCCTCGGTCTTGAGGCCCGCCGCCTGGCCCTGCGCGGCGCCGACCGACGTGGCCTTGAGGATCCGTTCGACGGCGCTACCGCGATCACCGGCGTGAGCCTGCTCCACCACCTGCTTCAGGCGGCCCGACTCGAGCCAGGCCGGATCGAAGGGCAGGGGCTTTTCCCGATCTTTGAGCTGCTGGGCGCGCGCGGCGGCAACCGCGACCAGGGGCCCCTCGCCCTGGATGAGCCCTCGAACCCGATCGACCGCGGTCTGGACGACGCCAACAGCGCCCGACTGCTCGTCTGCCAGGCCGAGCGCCAGCGCCCGCTCGACGTCCACCGAGCGACCGCTGATCATCATGTCCAGCGCAACCCGAATTCCGTCTTCGCCCTGGCGCTCGTAGAGCTTGCGGGTCAGGCGCTGGGTGCCACCATAGCCGGGCAGCAGGTTGAGGTTGATTTCCGGCTGACCAAAAACCGCTCGCGGATCGGCCACCACATAGCTGCAGGCCAGCACCAGTTCATTGCCCCCGCCCAACGCCGGGCCGTTGACGGCCGCGATGACCGGAACCGGGAGATTTTCGAGCGCGGAGAAGGCGGTGTGAGCCGCGTTGGCGGGCGTCTGCGCACTCTCGCGGTCACCGGCTTCGCCAACCTCCAGGAGCTCTTTGACGTCAGCGCCGGCCACAAACGCGTTGCCGGCGCCGGTGACCACCACCGCCGCGACGCCCGACTGATCCTTCAGGTGCTGCAGCACCGTGTTGAGCTCGTCGAGCGCCCGTTCATTCAGAGAGTTCACCGGCGGGTGGCTGATCGTCAGCACCACCACGCTGTCCGTTTCTGTGAGCTGGTGGGTTTCGACCCGCAGGTAGCGGTAGGTCTGGACAATCTGCCGAGCGTCAGCCAGGCGTCCGAAGGCGCGCCACTCGGCGACGGTGGCCGCGATTTCGTCGACCACCTCGGGATTACGCAGGGTGGAAAGATCCCCCAGCGGTTCGTCCAGCAAAATCGCGCGAAGCGTGCGGCGCATGTACTTGCCAGACCGCGTCTCGGGAAACGCTGAAACCACCAGAAAATCCGACGGCACCGCGGTCACACCCTTCTCGGTTTTGACCAGACCCTTCAGTCGTGCCAGGTCGTCATCGGACAGCCGGCCACCGGGGGCGGGAATGACAAACGCCACCGGCGTTTCACCTTTCTCGGTATGGGGTGCGCCGACAACCACGGCATTGCCCAGGGGTGACTCGGTGTTCAGGACCTTGTCCCGGAGAATGGCACCCTCGATTTCTTCGGTGCCAATGCGATGCCCCGATACGTTGATGACGTCGTCAGAGCGGCCGTGCAGCGTGACGCTGCCGTCGTCATGCTGCCGGGCAAAGTCACCCTGGGTGTAGGCCAGACCATCGCTCCAGCGGCTGAAGTACACCTCCGTAAAGCGTTCGAGGTCGCCACACCAGCCGGGCTCGCCGAGCGCCTCGCCGTTCCCCCAGATCGTCCTGGCCAGGTAGGGGTAAGGCTGCGTGATGACCAGCTCACCCTTTTCCCCCAGCTCGGCGGGCCTCCAGTTGGGTTCACCGGGCGCGGGCTCATCGACGGCAACGCGCACCTCTGCCTGGATCCAGGGTAGGGGCCAGCTCTTCGCGTCCGCCGCCAGCGCGTGGACGTCTCCCCACGGGCAGCTCAGCACCATGCCTCCGTGTTCGGTAGCCCAGTATGAGTTGATGTAGCGGCTGCAGACATTCTCCATCGCAAACTGCTGGACCGCCGGCGACACGGGCTCAGCGCAGAAGGTGGCAACCTTGAGACCCGCCATGTCGAAGGTGGCCATGTCCCGGGTGCTGGCCGGATCGGTCATCACCGCTTTCAGAAACGTTGAGCCAGCTTTAAAGATGCGCGCGCCGTGGCGCTGAATGATCGAAGAAAAGCGACCGGCGTGCGGAAACAGCGGAGAGCCCTCAACCACAATAGAGGTGATGCCCAGCGCAAAGGGTGCGGCAATCAGGTACGACTGTCCGGTGATCCAGCCTGGGTCGGCGATCACGTAGATCCGGTCCTCAGGCTGCGCGTTGAACACCATCCGCATGGTGTGCGTGATCCCGGCGAGCCAGCCGCCGTGGGTGTGGACCACCCCTTTGGGTTTGCCGGTGGAACCGGAGGTGTAAATGATGAACAGCGGCCAGTCGGCGTCGACCGGCTGCGCGGGCTGGATCCGATTCAGCGTCGACCACAGTTCCGTGTCCTCCAGCTGATCGAGTGAGTCCAGATCGCCGGCCTGCGTGAGCAGCACGGCCGCCGCGTCGGAAACCAGATCGGCCGACCACCGGTCGCGCTTTTGCTGGACGATGTCCTGCCCGGTGTGCCTGACCACCACCACCGTCTCCACCACGTGGGTGACTTGGGACAGGCGCCGGGCGACGCTGGTGCGGATACGGGCGGTTTGGGTGGCACCCAAGGCTGTGGCTTCGGTGCCGCGCAGACTGCGGCCCAGTTCGCGCATGACGTCGCTGCGCTCGATGGTGATTTCCCCACGCAGCGCGGCTTCGACCTGCTCGTGAATATGGGTTGCCAGGTCGCCGAGCTCATGCTCAGCGAGCACCTCGGCGAGGGCGTCCAGCGCAGCCGGCAGCGGCACGTAGTTGTCCAGCGCCGGATCGGCATAAGTCTCCTTAAACGGGACAACCTCAGCATTGCGATAGCCACCGTCCGCTGTCACAACGACGCGAGCGCCCGCATCGCAGATCCGGTCGGACAGTGTCTTGGCCGAAAAGCCGCCAAAGACCGGGGTGTAAATGATGCCGAGGCGCTTGGCCGCCTCGGTATAGAAAATCTGCTCCGGGATACTGGGTAGATTAAACGCCACCCGGTCACCCTTTTTGAGACCGAGCGAGCTCAAGACCTGGGCGCGAACAACCGTCTCGACAAAAAACTCGCGATAGCTATGGCTGCGCTCCTGAACCGGTCCGCCCTGACCATTGTTCAGGGAGGGGTCCCAGCGGTCGCCCTCAAACACAAAAGCGGTATGGGCACCTCGGCCCGCCAACAGGTGCCGATCAATTTCGTTGAAGCAGGCATTCGTGAGGCCCCCGCTGAACCAGCGGTAGAAGGGGGCCTGCTCGTCGTCCAGCGCGTTGCGCCAGGGCTGCCAGCCCGGGTCGCGCGCTTTGTCTACCGGATCGCCGTTGGCTGCAGCAAAGCCGGACCAGCTTCCGGTGTTGGGGTCTGCCTTAAGCCAGTTATCCTGCTCGGGGTCGAACCAGTGAAGTTCGCCGGCCGCGATGCGACCGTGAAACTGGCCAGGATCGTCGATGGCCTCTTGCCTGAGGACCTGCTCGTCAGTATTTCCAAGCGTTCCCCAATGCCCGTTCGCCTGCGCCATGCGCTATTGCCCCTTACTCGAGAGCAACCGATGCAAACAGATGGTGGGCGCTAACGCAAGCGAGTCTTGGCGTTTCTCATCGCCGCCGGGGAAAACTTCCGTCCCTCTATCCTGCTGAGGCGGCTTCGCGGGCTTTGCGCCGGCGCTTTGCCGCGACAAACGCCAGGCCCTGGGCGTTGAGCTCCAGGTCCATGGCCATCAAATCACGATAGAGCTGTCGATCGCTCGCGCCGCGGTCCTTAAGCACCTGATCAAAGTACGTGTCCAGCCGCTGCTTGATCATCGACTCCAGCTGGTCGTCGGGATGCCCGGACGTCTCGGCTTCGAGCATCAGCGCCTCAGAAAAAGCCAGGTGCGCCAGCATCTGCTCACCGCGCTGGCCAATCTCGTCCAGCGGCCCAAAGTGGGTTGGATAGATGCAGCTGGGCTTCAGCGACACCAGGCGCTTCACTGACTCGCGCGCCAGCGGCCCGTCAAAGTCCGTCGGGCTCGTGGAAGGAAAGGCAAACGGGCCGTCAGCCTGCAGGGCCGGGTAGTGGAGCCCGAAGGCGTCCCCGGTGAAGATGCTGTGGCTGGCGCTGTCGACGATACAGAAATGGTGATTGGCATGGCCCCGGGTGTGCAGGAAGGTGAGCGTGCGCTGACCAAAAGACAGCGTTTCGCCGTCCTCCATCTCCCGGACTCGTTCTGCCGGCACGGGTTCGATGGTGCCGTAGAGCTTGTCGAACGTCTCGGCGCCGTAGACGGCCCTCGCGCTGCCGACCAGGCGTTCCGGGTCGATCACATGTCGGGCTGCGCGTGGGTGTGCGACCACCACCGCGTTGGGGCAGGCCTTGAGCAGCGCCGAGGTTCCGCCGGCGTGGTCTAGGTGGACGTGGGTAATGACCAGATATTTGACGTTCTCGGGCGCCAAACCCTCCGCCGCAAGGTGCTCCAACAGTGTCGGGACCGCCAAAGCGGTGTTGTTGTCGATGAATGCCGCCTCATCACCCTCGATCATGAGGTAGGCCGCAGCGACCAAGGGCTGCCCCGCGTAGTGGCAGTCGATCGTGATAATTTTCTGCATATCGATACTGTTACCGCCACGCCTGAAAAATGCAATATCGTCGGTCTTAGCTGGATGCTGGGCGGCCAATCCCCTACAATTTAGCCTTAGTTTTTGGGCGGCAAAGCCTTCGATGAAAGCAAGCAAACGCGATATTTTCTGGTTCGCAGCACTCGCTGCGCTCATGCTGGCAACCCGTGGAAATCTTCTGGGGACGATCGTGCCTGTACAGCTGCACGACGCGTCCTGGGCGGCATTTCTGCTGGCGGGCGCGGTGCTGAGAAAGCCGGTGTACCTCGCGTTGCTGGCGACGCTGGCGCTGGGACTGGATTACGCAGCACTGTGCGCCGGCAGCCTGGATCTCGCGGGTTGCCTTAAGCCTTCCTACCTGACGCTCCTGGGAGCGTGGGCCATGCTCTGGGTGGCGGGCCGCATGATCCGCACCGGCAGCTGGGACCTGGCGACCGCCGGTCGAAACGTGCTGCTGGTGCTCGCCGTAATCACGACTGCTTACGTGTTGACCAGCGGTGGCTTTTATCTTTGGTCGGGCCACTACGAGGCGTGGTCCATCACCCAGTTCTGGAACATGAGCGCGCCGTTCTTTCTGGTGGCGCTAGGTTCAACCGTGGGCTACACGGCCCTTGGCCTGCTCGCTCAGCAGGTGACGACGTCTTTACCCCGTAGCCGGGAGCCGCTCGCCGGCTAGAGCTGGCCGCTGCCCCTGGGCGGAGACGCGCAAGCGACTCTTAAATCGGCGTAGCCCGTCCCCTTCGGAACGGCAGCGAGCCTTTTCCAATTCGACCGTATGAACGGGTATTATCGTCAGCCCGCTAACTAGTCAACGTCGGATCATGGAAACCAGCAGCAAAACCGCTCGTGAGATTTACCAGGAAGTCAAAGCCAACCCCGCTCGAAAAAAATTTGGGTTTGGCCAAAAAGCGGCGCTGATCAACGTCGATCCGCAGAAAGCGTATACCCGGACTGACCTGTTCAAGACTGCGTATGAAACCGATCCGCGCCAGCTTGAGTACGTCAACCTGCTGGCCAAACAGTTTCGGGCGCTGGGCTGGCCGGTGGTATGGACCCACGTCGCCTACATGGACTCCGGCGAAGATGCCGGCGTGTGGGGAACCCGAACCGACACCGAAGATAGCCTCCAAAACATCAAGTATGGATCGGAACGATCGGAGTTCGACGACCGGCTCGAGATCGACCGCAAGGGTGACGCGATCTACACCAAGCGCATGCCGTCAGCGTTCTTCGAGACGCCGCTACAAACCCACCTGGTCTGGCATCAGGTGGATACGCTGGTGATCACCGGCGGCTCCACCAGCGGCTGTATCCGTGCCACCGCGGTCGATTCCCTGTCGCGTGGCTACCGGACAATCGTGCCGGAGGAGACAACCGCGGATAAACATGAGAGCTATCACTTCGCAAACCTGACTGATCTGCTGCTCAAGTATGCGGACGTGGTCGCGGTTCAGGAGGTGTTCGACTGGCTTGAAGGCCAGGGGTCATGAAAGAAGATCCCGGATTTTACGACTACTGGCCATACCGCGATCGACCGAAGATCACCTGGCCCGGTGGCGCTCGTCTCGCCTTTTGGGTGGCACCGAATATTGAGTACTACGAGCTCAATCCGCCCGATAACCCGCACCGCAAACCGTGGCCGCAGGCGAACCCCGCGGTCGCCGGCTACAGCATCCGGGATTTTGGTAATCGGGTAGGTCATGTTCGGCAGATGGAGGTGCTGGATCGCTACAACGTTCGCGGGTCGATCTCCCTGTCAACGGCGCTGTGTGATCACCATCCCGAGATTATCGAGATGTGCAAGGAACGGGACTGGGAGTTTTTCAGCCACGGCATCTACAACACTCGCTACACCTACGGCCTGTCCAGCGAGCAGGAAAGGGCCATGATCCGCGACTCGATGGAGTCCATTCATAAGCACACCGGGCAGAAGTGCGCCGGCTATCTCGCGCCTGCGTTGTCTCACAGCGAGGAGACCATCGACCTGTTTGCTGAGGTGGGCAGCGAGCTGTTCGGCGATGAGGGAGGAATCTACACCTGCGACCTGTTTCATGATGATCAGCCCACGCCGATTCACACCCGGTCAGGCAAACGGTTTGTGTCCATTCCCTACTCGCTGGAAATGAACGACACGATCGCCTACGTCGTGCAGAAAATTGAACCCCGCCGCTACGGTCAGCAGATCAAAGACTGTTTTGACCGGCTCTATGCCGAAGGGGAAACCAGCGGGACCGTCATGTGTATCCCCACGCACAACTATCAGGTGAGCTGCGCGCATCGGCTAAGAGCCTTTGAGGAAGCGGTTGAGTACATCACCGGCCACAGCGACGTCTGGGTCACCACGGGGCGTGAGATCGCCGAGTACTACCGGGACAATTATTACGATATCGCGATGCAGGACATAAAAGAGCGGGGGGCAGCCTGATGGCGCTTGATCAAAGCTACCTGGAGTATCCCGAACGTTCGTACGGGATGGACCACCAACGCTATGACTGGTCGATGCTCAGCGAGCGCAAGCCGGTCAGCTGGCCCGACGGGAAAACGCTGGCACTGTGGGTGAACGTCAATCTGCAGTTCTATCCGCTGAACCAGGAGGGTAAACCTTTTAAGGTGCCGGGCGGCATGACCATGCCCTATCCGGACCTAAGGCATTTCAGCCTGCGTGATTACGGCAATCGAGTGGGCCTGTTTCGGGTGCTCGATGCTCTGGACCGATTCGGCGTAAAGCCGACGTTGACGGTGAACTCGCGCCTGCTGGAGCGGGCCCCTTACCTGGCGGCCCTGATCCGCGATCGCGGCGACGAGGTGCTAGGCCACGGCTCGCATATGGACGCGCTGCACTACGGCGGCCAGGACCGCGCGCAGGAACAGCAGGAGATCGAGGCCAGTCTTGAAAGCCTGCGCAAAGCCACGTCTCAGGACGTCAACGGGTGGCTCTCGCCGGTACGATCGGAGTCGGAAAATACGCCTGATTTGCTCGCCGCAGCCGGCGTTGAGTACTTCTGCGACTGGGTGAACGACGACATGCCCTATGAGTTTCGCACCGACCACGGCCCCTTGACCGCCATGCCGCTGCCGCTGGAGATCGAAGACCGATTCGTGATCATGAACAACCTGCATTCGGAGGCTTCCTGGGCCGAGCAGGTGCTGGACTCAGCCGATCTGCTGGAAGCTGAGGCCGCTCGACAAGGTGGGCGGATACTGTCGCTGAACATCCATCCCTGGATGCTGGGCCAACCTCATCGTATCAAGCACTTGGAAGGCGTGCTGGAGAATCTTAAAGCACTCCCCGGCATTTGGAGCGCATCTGCCGGCGAAATCCGGCAAAGCTGGCTCTCCCAACAAGACTAAGGCCCAGTGACGCCGTCTGCCGACCCTCATGCGAACGGGCCCGAGCGCCGCTCGGTCACAGACCCAGCACGCGGCCTTGATGCAGAGACTCTGTCCTCGCTCAATTTGCGTCGCCACTTCGCCACAGATTGGGGGAGGTGGCCCCTCAAAGCGATGTTGGGTGGCCGCCCAAACTGCTGGTGTCGGGCTCGCGCTTAGTGGGTATCGACGCGCTCAGCCCGCATCCTGAAACAGGTGAACGTCTCTCTGCGGGAATGGAATGCTGCAGCCGGCTGTTTCCACGGCAGCCTTGAGCGCCGGGCGCAGGTCGAAGAAAACGTCCCAGTAGTCGTCGGTGTTGACATAGGCGCGCACCAAGAAATCGACAGAGCTCGCACCGAGTTCAACCACCTCGACCACATGTTGACGGTCTTTCAGAAACCGCTGGTCTTCGGCCAGGACGCCCTGCATGGCTTTGCGGGCGTTCACTAGGTTATCGCTGTAGCTGACGCCAATCGCTACTTCGATGGCGCGGGTTTCCGAGCGCGTGTGGTTGATGATGGAGTCGTTTGCCAATGCGCCGTTGGGGACAAATATCACCCGCTCGTCGAACGTCTTGAGCGTGGTGACAAAAATGCCGATATCTTCGACCACACCTTCATGACCCTGTGCTTCGACGTATTCACCGACCTTGATGGGGCGGAACAGCAGCAGCATCACGCCACCGGCAAAGTTTGACAGGCTTCCCTGCAGTGCTAGGCCTATCGCCAAGCCCGCGGCACCAAGGACCGCGACGAAAGAGGTCGTCTCGATACCGACGATGCTCGCTACGCTGATGATGAGCACCACTTTGAGCAGGATGTCGACCGCGCTGCCAATAAAGCGTGCAAGCGTTTCATCTGGAACCTGCTTTTCAGATATGCGCGCAACGGCCCGCACGATGCGCTTAATGACCCATAGTCCGATGAGCAAAACCAGGATGGCGAGCAGAACGCGCCCGCCATAGAGAGCTATATGACTTTGCATTGACTGCAGAAAGTTTGTGAGTTGTTGAGGCATGGGCTGACCCCCCGACATAGATGTGGCCACACCGTATGGTCGGGGTAGTACAGACGCTATGTCTGTTAGCGATTGTTTACAGTTCCGTCGAAGCGTCGCCCTACTAAGACGGTGGTCAGAAAAGCCGTGTTGATAACGCTGGTGTCTGTAGGCTGGACGCTGAGTTGCCTTCGGGCGCTAAGGGGTTGGCGGCCGGAACTTCGCTCAGCTTAGAACGTGAAAGGGCCGGTCCCACGCCTGCGGAACCGGCTCCTGAGGTTGGGTAGCGGCTGGTCGGATCAGCCGACGAGGATCCCGCCGTACTGCACAAAGAAAGGCACAAACACCAGCGACAGGATCGCTGACAGCTTGATCAGAATGTTCAGCGACGGGCCGGAGGTGTCCTTCAGCGGGTCACCCACCGTGTCGCCGACCACCGCAGCCTTGTGGTTGTCGGTACCCTTGCCGCCGAGATTGCCGGCCTCGATGTACTTCTTGGCGTTGTCCCATGCGCCGCCGCTGTTGGAGGCGCTGATGGCGAGCACGCCACCGGAAACCAGCGAACCCGCTAGCAGGCCGGCGGTGGCCTGGATGCCAAACAGGAAACCGGTGACCAGCGGTGCACCCATGATCAGGATTCCCGGGGCGATCATCTCTTTGATGGCGGCCTGGGTGGAGATCGCCACACACTGCTCGTAGTCGGGGTCGCCCGTGCCTTCCATGATGCCGGGGATCGTTTTGAACTGACGCCGCACTTCCTCGATCATCTTGTAAGCTGCGGAGCCGACCGACTTCATGGTCATGGCGGTGAACAGGGCCGGCAGTACTGCGCCGATGAACAGGCCGGTGAAGACCATCGGGTCGAGAAGGTTGATGCTGCCCAGGAGGTCAAACTCAGGACCGTTTTCCTCTTTGAGCAGCAGGTCAGCCCGGGTGAGGAACGCCGCAAACAGAGCCAGCGAGGTCAGAATCGCCGCGCCGATGGCAAAGCCTTTACCCATAGCGGCGGTGGTGTTGCCGGCGGCATCCAGCACGTCGGTGCGCTGACGCACGTGCTCTTCCATCGAAGCCATCTCGGCGATCCCGCCAGCGTTGTCTGCCACCGGGCCGTAGGCGTCGATCGTCAGTGCAATCACCAGCGTCCCCAGCATGCCGAGCGAGGCGATGGCCACGCCGTACATGCCGGCGAGCATCCAGGGGATGTAGATGGCCAGGCCAATCGCCAGGTAGGGGCCCACGGCACTCTTATAGCCCAGCGCTAAACCGAAGATGATGTTGGTTGCGGTACCGGTCTGACACGACTCGGCCACCTCTTTCACAGGACCGTAGCTGTCCGAGGTGTAGTACTCGGTCAGCAGACCGACCACCAGGCCGGCAATGAGGCCGGTCAAGAAACAGAGGTAAACGCCGAGGTTGGTGTAGTTTTCGCCGGCGATGGCGAACTCGGCTGGCACCAGCTGCATGGTCACGAAATACATCGCGATGGCCATCAGCACGCTGGAGATGATCAGCATACGCTTCAGTGCAGGACCCACCTGACGCTCCAGCGTGACCTTGACCATCAGGATGGTCAGCAGGCTGACCGGGATGCCAATGGCGGAGATCACGATGGGATACAGCAGCGCGTCCACGTTGCCCGCAAAGGCGATCGCGCTGATCACCATCGCGGCGCAGGTGCTCTCGGCGCAGGAGCCAAAAAGGTCAGCCCCCATGCCGGCCACGTCGCCCACGTTGTCACCCACGTTATCCGCGATGACGGCCGGATTTCGAGGATCGTCTTCCGGGATACCGGCTTCCACCTTACCGACGAGGTCGGCGCCGACGTCAGCTGCCTTGGTGAAAATGCCGCCACCAACCCGCGCAAACAGGGCGATCGAGGAACCGCCGAGGCCAAAGCCGGCGATCACTTCCATCAGAATATGCGGCGGGAGCTGCTCGGGCATCACATACTTGAGGCCCAGGTAGATGAGCAGCATGCCCAGGGATGCC
The DNA here is from genome assembly GCA_039033415.1 of Pseudomonadota bacterium. Lineage (NCBI taxonomy): Bacteria > Pseudomonadati > Pseudomonadota > Pseudomonadota bacterium. The sequence goes on from JBCCCR010000019.1 coordinate 75,775, forward strand.
AGGCTGACCAGCGCAAAACCCATGACGGCGCCGGAACGAAGCGCGAGGTTGAACGCGTCCGACAGCGACTGGTTGGCTGAGACGGTGGTTCGGACGTTGCCCGCGGTGGCGATTTTCATGCCGATGTAGCCGGAGGCGATGGAAATCACCGCGCCGAAGATAAAGGCGACCGCGGTGTAGATGCCTTCATTGACGTAGTCGGTGTGATGATCGTCGATGAGGATGGCGATGATGGCGGCAAACACCACCATAAAGATCGCCATAAACTTGTATTCCTGTTTCAGGAACGCCATGGCGCCGGCTGCAATCGCCGCGTGAATTTTCTTCAGCCGGCCACGGATGCCTTCATCCTCGACGCCCATGTCGATGGCCACTTTGCTCACCGAAGATGAATAGAAAAAGGCGACTGCCAGGCCAAACAGGCTGAGCGCCAAAACAATTGCTACGGACATGCCCTGTGCTTCTCCAAATGCATAGTCAAAACTGCTGCGCGCCATCCGCAAAAAATCCCCTTGCTAACCTCAAAAGGGCCCGCAAAGCGTGGATTTCTGGGGGTGGTGCTCCCTGAACTGATTCTGGTTCGACGTCGACGGATCGTGAAAATGCGGCGTTGAACGGCGCGAGAGTCTACCACAACACGCCTTCGGCCGCAGTGGCTGGGAGGAAAAGATTTCTGGGGAGATTTGGCAGGGGCAACCATCGCTCCGGAGAGCCGCCCGTTCCCTTCAGCACTCAGCCGGGAGGCTTAGGTTTCAACGATCAGGTTTCGAGGGTCAGGACGTCAAAGTGATGGACGTCTTCGCGCTCGCCCAGGCTGCTGTAGAGCGCAATCGCCGGCGCGTCACCCGCATCCGCCTGAACAAAAGCGACCCAGGCGCCGCGCTCGACGGCGAATGGCCTTAGCGCCCCGATGAGTGCCCTGGCAATTCCCCGGCGTCGATGGTTCTTGCGCACGGCCAGATCATAGATATAGATCTCGCTGCGCTGCCGCTCGAATTTTCGCAGCTCGTAAGCCGTGAGTCCGCCGATCACCACATCGTCGGCCAACGCCACCAGAGCGATGAACTCGCGGCTGCTCAGCAGATCCCCAAGATAGGCATCCGACGGTTTTTCGGCCAGATAGGTTTCAGGGTCTTCGAAGGCTTCGCTGAATAGTGAAGCGAGCTCACGCAGCAGCGGCACGTCCTCCGCGCTGAGCCGGTGATACCGGTAACGGCCGGGGTCAGAGTCAGGGGGCATGGCGTGGCCTGTCGCTGTTACCGTCTACGCCGCTCCACCCGCTGACGAGGGAGAGGGGCTGAGCCGGCCGCCGATGAGGGAGCTGAGCCAGGCCATTGGCACATAGGCCACCACCAGGTCGAGCGCAATGAACCAGACGGGGGCGGGAATCATGGTCGCAGCAGCAACGCCGCCGCCGAGAAAAATGGCGCCGACGATCAGCGCCATCGCAGTTCGTCGACCTCGGGCGAACAGGTAGGCAACCAGTGCCCCGACGAGCGTACCCAGCGCATGGGCCAGAAACGGAAACACAAAGTGTCTGGGTTTAAGCAGGTGGGCTGAGGCCTGGAGGCTCTCCGTGCTCGTGACGTCGAAGCCAGGCGGCGGCGCGATCACGATCGGTCCTACGGTGACCAGCCCCATGTTCACAACGCTGCCGACGACCAGACCGGCCAAGACGGCCAGCACGTTTCTAAGAGTGGTGTTCATGCGCCGCAGGATATCACTCCGTCGGCTTCTCCCTGTGGACCACCACCAGGTAAGCGGCGCCGACAAGCGCTGCGCCGTAGATCAGCAGCGAGGAATCCGGGGAAGCAAACTCGTAGCTGGCATGACCGGAGAACAGCGTGTGCAGGCCAGCGTGAATCACCAGAAACGCGGAGGTCCAGTAGCGCGCCCTGGATCGCAACTCAAGGTTCAGGCTGGCAATCAGGCCGATCACCAGCGCGAAGAGGGGAATGTGACCAAGCAGAAAGACTCGTTGGCCTAGTGCCCTGTTTAATGAATTCGTTGCGTTTCAGAACCCCGTTGGGCGCCAAGAACAAGGCGCATCGCGCCAACCATGGCCGTAGCCCTTGGCAAGCGATGCAACGCGGTTATGGTTGCCCAAGGGGGCTCCCTTCGGGCGCGCACCACAAGGCCTGGAGCGGCGTTGCGAGCCTTGGCCAGGGAACCACCCTGGCCGGCGCCTCGCGCCTAACTCCAGGGCCTTGTGGACACGCGCTGAAATACAACGAATTCATTAAACAGGTCACTTTCGGGTCGGTCAGAAAGCTTGTCAGCGGCAGGACCAGCCACTCGTGGTTCAGCATGGCGTCCATTTCATGGGTCAGCAGTAGCGCCAGGCCCAGATAGAACAAAATGTCTTTCACTAAGGTCAGCTCCCCCATGACGCCCGAGGGAAAGCTGACAGGCTCAGAAGTCAGCCTTCCTCTTCAGCTTGAATCGTACCCCAACAGTCTGAACCTCATTGACAATTTTTACGGCTCGCACGTTGCCAAGGTCTCCGGCCTTGTCGGATTTTTTGTGCATCGATTCGGTGACCTGAGGATCGTCAGCGAAAAACACCTTCGGTGCCCACTGTCGACCGAACTCCTCGGACTCGAGCGTAAAGTGAATGTGGCCCGGTTCCCGACCGAGATGATCAGCGGCGGGGCGGATGGATTCGAAGCGAAAAGCCCCAGTGGAATCGGTCTGGGCCCAACCCTGCAGTCGCCAGGTTTTGCTGGCGTTTTTATCCTTGCCGAACTCATAGCCGGCGCTGTCGCGATGGTACGCGTGCACTGCAACTCCGCTGGCGGGGCTGCCGTCGGGGTTGAGTACCAGGCCTTGGATCAGCAGCGGAATACCCGGCTCTTCAGCAGGGGCAATTCGACCACTTGTCGGCAGACGCTGCGGCCGTAGCTTCTGCGCCTCCTGCCAGCTTGCCAGCCATGCGGGATCCACGTCGGCATAGCTCGCCGGCGCGGTGGCCAGCAGTCCCAGGATTATCAGTGCCAGGGTAATCAGCGCCCGCCGCGTTGCGTTTGTCATCAGCCAACCTTCTGCCGGATACGTTGAAATACGTTAGGCGCGGGAATCAGCGTCGGCAAGGTGAGTTTCGACGGGGCGGTTTGCGCATGCGGCAAGCTGTGCCTCAGGCTCAGCCCGACTCAAACTCTTCGGTGTCGATGTCCTGCTGGGTGGCGGCGCCGTAGCGCGCGCCGCTCACGTTTGCCTGGCTGACAATCTCACCGACGCGTCTCAGCGTGTCAGTCGACAGGTTCACCGACCCGGCGCCAAGGTTATCGACCAGATGGTCCTGGCGGGTCGTGCCTGGAATCACGTGAACGTGCTCGCCCTGGGCGAGCGTCCAAGCCAGCGACAGCTGCGCCGGCGTACACCCGGAATCTTCGGCCAGCCCGGTAAACTCCGCGTGCCATGACAGGTTTTTCTCATAATGCGGCGCCTGGAATCGCGGCATATTCCGGCGAATATCTCCGTCGGCCAGCTCGTCCGGTCGAGGACAGCATGCAGTAAGGAACCCTCGACCCACCGGCGAAAAGGCAACAAAAGCCGCGCCGATCTCCCGGCAGGCACTCAGCACGCCGAGCTCCGGGTTCCGGGTCCAGGGAGAGTACTCCGACTGCACCGCCGTCACAGGAAACTCCCCATGCGCTCGAAGTAGCGTCTGTGCGGACACTTCCGACAGGCCCACCGCGCGGATCTTGCCCTGTTCAACGAAGCGGCCGAGCGTGCCCACGCTGTCTTCGATGGGCACTTCCGGATCGAGTCGGTGCAGGTAATACAGATCGATGACGTCGGTCTGCAGCCGGGTCAGCGAAGCGTCAATCTGCCGGCCCAGCGTGGCGGGAGTGCCGTCGATGACCCGACCGCGATCGCCGATGGTCATGCCGCACTTCGAGGCGAGGAACAGCCGGCTGCGCTGAGTCTTGATGGTCTTGCCCACCAACGCTTCGTTGTGCCCGTTGCCGTAGAGGGTCGCGGTGTCGAAATGGATCACGCCCAGCTCGAGCGCACGGTTGAGAAGCGCCTGCCCTTCGTCTTCTGGCAGGGGCGGGCCGTAGGCGTGAGAGAGATTCATGCACCCCAGCCCGATGGAAGGAATTTTCAGGCCGGCGAGGTCACACGGTGGATTTTGCATCGATCGGAGGTCTTAAGCGCCATAGACGCCGGGATCATAGAAGCTGGGCGCTACGGGGTAAACCCGCTTCATGACTAGACGGGCAGTGTCTTCCAGTTTTTCATATGGGCCGTTACACGGGGGGTGTGGGCCAGGCAAGACCAGGACACGATGGCCCACTTGTAGCCCGAAATGATCGGCATCGATTGATGGCTGAAGAGATGGTTTGACGGAAAAAACACCAGATCGCCGGCCTGAGGCTTATAGGTAAAGTTGAGGACATCGAACTGGAGCTCGCCGCCTTCGTAGTCGTCGTTGAGGTAAATGAGCAGGCTGACGTCCCGGTCGCGAATCCGGTACCAGCGCTGCGCATGCTCGTCGAACTGTTCGCCGTCGCAGTGCAGCACGTACTTTCCGCCCGGCGGGTAGCGCAGGATGTAGGGCGGCTCAAAGCGCTGCACTGGCGAACCGTAGCGCGTGCCGACCTGTTCCTTCAGCGCTTCGCGAACCCAGGCCTGCATGACCGACTCACGCTTGCCCATGTTGACCGCCTGCGTCACGCGGCCGGGATCTCTGATCTGGACGTTTTTCTCCGGCGTCGAACGCTCCTTGTCGACCATCATCAGCCACTTGCGCTCCTGCTTTTGGGCGAAACGCAGGAGCTGTTTTCGCTCCGCCGGCGTCACGAAGTTATGGATGACATTGAGCTGGACCGGATAGGGACGATTCTCGGCCGGGTTTCCGCAGCAGTCACCAAACCGTTTGCCACTGCCGCAGTAGCAGATGTCATCGGGCTTTCGGCGCAGACTCGGAACGTAATGTCTGGCGGGCAGGTTCATAGCGGCGGATGGGTCACGACGAGCTGGGGCACGAGCGAGGCAGTATAGTCCGCCACCGCCGCAGGGTCGAAGCCTCGCGCCGCCCCGGCTTCTTATTTCAAACGGATGAAACCTCGGCCGCCGGAGCGGCCCGGGTCCAGCCGGCGAGCGCCCCAAAGATCATCAGCGGCGGCAGTGCCACCAGCGTGGCGATAGCCGCGGTGACGCCCGGATTGGCGAACGATACCGGGCTCTCGGGAAACAGGTTTGCGCCGGCAAAATAGAGGCCGAAGTGAATCGCCAGCGCCACCGCCGACGCAACCCATACCGGTGCGAGCTTGGGTGACGGAAAAATCACGCCCGCCAGGAGGGGCGGCGCGGCGGCAACGGCCAGCCCATATACACCTACCTGACCGAACACACCGAGCAGCTGTGGCGGATTCAGATTGATGATGAACGCCGCGATGGCGACGACAATCAGCACGCCGTGACTGATGCGAAGCGCCAGCTTCATGCGCTGTTCTGACGTCATGCTGCCACCCAGCAGATTGAGCGCGAGGTCGTTGGCGGCGATCGTGGAAAGCCCCACCAGCAGGCCATCAAGGGTCGACATAGCGGCGGCCAGCAGCACCACCGCAATCACCGTAAAAACCCAGTCCGGGAAAACCGTCTTCAGGTATACCGTCATCACTAGATCCTGGCGGAATGCGCCGCTTGTCGGGTCAACCAGCGCCGCTTCCGGAACGACCAGGTGCGCCACAAAGCCGACGGTCACCAGCAGGGCAAAGAGGGTGAAAACACCGCAGAAGATCCACAGGTAGCTGCGGACCGCCGCGTCGTCCTTGACGTAGAGAGCTTTGGTCAGGATGTGGGGCTGGCAAACAAGGACGGCTCCGATAACAAATCCGGCGATGTAGATTGAAAAGACGTCGTTGAACAGCTGCCCGTCCGTCTTGACCGGGGCCACGAGCCCAGGGTCGATGGCGCGCAGCTGCTCGATGATCGGCTCGTTTTGTCCCAGCACGACGTACACAACCGATGCGAGAATCAGGATTGAAACACCGATCATCAGCGTGCCCTGCAGCACGTTGGTTAACACGTGCGCATAGGTGCCGCCGACCAGCACATAGCCGGTGACAAAAATCAGCGTGAGCGCCAGCGCCTGGGTATTGGTCAGGCCCAGTAGGGGCTGCATCACAATCGAGATGCCGCCGACGAGCAGCACGACAAAAGCAAACGAGAGCAGGGCCAGCAAAGAGAAGTAAAGCGCAAAGCTGGTTGAGGCATAGCGCCGCCCGATCCAATCCGGGATGGTCAGCGCGCCCGACTGGGCACCAATTCGACGGAACCGAAACGAAAGGATGGTCAACATCGTGAAAAAGCCGATGCAAAGGCCCGGCACCAGGTGAAACCAGGCGGAGAAGCCGTCTACGTATATGAAGCCCGGATTGATGATGAAGGTCGCTGCCGAGGCGGTGCTCGCGGCCAGCGTCACGCCGACCACGTAAGGATTCATGTCGCCGTTGCCGATGGCAAAGCTACCGAACCCACGCGTCTGCCGAAAGCCGAGCCAGCCAAGCCAAGACGTGGCGATCAGGTAGGCCGCAAACAGCCCCCAGGCGAGGGTCACAGCTCGGATCCGGCGAGCTGGTCCAGCGTGGCCTTGATCGCCGTGATCTGGGGCGCGGACCGCGCGACGTAGTCCTCACCGGTGTACCCCCACCAGTCCCAGCAGCCGAGCGGATTCATCGGAACCAGGGAGGATGCCTTCACCTGCGGGTAGACGACGATGAGGTCCAGCGCGTCAGCCCACCGGTTGTAGCCGGTGAGCTGAATATAGGTGTCGCCGATAACCTCGGACGATTGCTGGCAGCCGTGGAGCGAAACGTGAATGCCGCAGCGGTCCCCGGCGGCGCACTGCGGTGGCACGTAGATGCTCGCTTCATCGAGCAGGCTTGCGGCCTCAGCGCCGGGAACCGACACCGGCACAAACTGGCCGCTTGGGTCCGCGGCAGCGACCGCGTCCGGACTGTCATAAAGCACCTTCAGCATCTCTCCCGCCACGTCGTAGCCGCAGGCGTTGATGTAGGGAGAAACAAACTCGCTGCAGTCAGCGCCCTGGTCGACGGTGGGAAAACCGTGCGCCGCAGGTACCGTGTCCAGCTGTACGGCAAGGCCGGTAGCTCGTTCGAGCGCGCCATAAAAGACTCCCCCAGCGTCGACTACATCGCTGGCAACGGCAGTGTCCGCGCCGCCCGAAAACAGCCACACCTGATCGCCATCGAGGTGGATCAGGGAGTCGATCGCGCCCGACTCCGCCAACTGTTTGGCGCTCGTCACCGCGGCATCCAGCCCAAAATCGCCGCCCTTGGTGCAGAGCGACAGAGCGCGGGAAACGTCGCCACGTGCGCACCACCAGGGGCCCGCAGCGACAACGCCTGCGCCCTGGAACACCCGCGAGTGCGCCAGGTGAAGCTGGGTGGCCATATAGCCGCCAGACGACAGTCCCGATACGGTGATGCGCGATACATCGATGGTTAGGCGGCTGAGTGCGTTTGCCTCGCCGTCGGTCGGTTCAGCTGCCTTTTCGCCGCCGCAGGCAACCAGCAGCAGAAAGATTGCTGCGGAAATCAGTAGTCTTATCATGGCACCTGCCTCAGAAATTGGTCGAGCGCCGCTAGACTCTCGGGCTCATCCAGGAGGGGCACGTGTCCCCGGTTAGGAATTTCAGTGACCGCCAGGTCGGATTTGACCCGCTGCATCTTCGCCACCGTCGCCGGCGCAAGGAGGTCGGTCAACGCGCCGCGCAGCAGCAGGGTGGGGACAGGCTTGAGCGCGGCAAACAGTTCCCATACGTCGCCGAGGTCGAGCGGCGCTTCACGGATGGCGCGGCCGATCGCCGGGTCCATATCCGCTACCGGAATACCGTCAGCGTTTTCCCGATAGGCGCGGCGCGCCAGCCGGCGCCACATGGCGTCGTCCAGATCGCGCCAGGCGTCTCCATATACTGCGCGTGCCTGGTCCGTGGCTTCTTCCCAGGTGGTAACGGGTTTCGTTTTGCCCGTGTATTCCATAATGCGGGCCAGGCCTTCCGGAGCAATCTCCGGGCCGATGTCGTTCATCACCACGCCGGCAAGGCGTCCCGGATAGTCACGCGCGATGATCATCGCCACCAGGCCACCGAGCGACGTGCCGATAATCAGCGCCCGATCGATGCCGTTGTCATCGAGGATTTTGATGGTGTCCGCGGCGTAGGTGGGGGGTTGGTAGTGGGTGAAGTCCGGGTCGTGATCCGAATGGCCCCGACCCCGGAAGTCCAGCGACAGCACCCGCCGTTTGTCGGCAATGCTGGGCGCCAAGTCCTCAAAATCGCGGCTGTTGCGGGTCAGGCCATGCAGACAGACAACCGGCGTCTGATCCTCGGGCCCAGGGTAATCTCGATAAAAAAGCTCCAGCCCGTCGCTGCTGCGGGCGTAGCGCAGGTTGTGGGTTTTCGTCACTATTTTTGCCACCTAGTGTCCTGTCACGTTAATTGGTTGAGTTTCAGCGCGTGTCCACAAGGCCCTGGGGTCAGTGGTCCGTGCGGTGTGGCTGTCGCTTCAGCGAGCGTGTCAGGCGTCAGGCCAAGGCGATTCGTCGCGGTCATAGCCCTCGCTATGGCCGCGGCGGATCAACACCGGCATGGCGCCTGACGCGCTCGCCCTGCGGGTCCACCGCTGGGCCCGTCTGGCCGCGTTGCAAGCCTTGCCAAGGGCTCCGGCCATTGGCTGCGGCTCGCGCCTTGCCAGACGGGCCCAGCGATGGACTGAAGCGACAGCCACACCGCACGGACCACTAAGCGCGAGCCGCCGGCCAGGGTGGTTCCCTGGCCAAGGCTCGCAACGCCGCTCTTTGCCTTGTGGGACGCGCCCTTCTTCATTTCTTGGGGGAGCCCCCTTGGGCACCAATAACCGCGTTGCATCGCTTGCCAAGGGCTACGGCCATTGCCGGCGCGATGCGCCTTGTTCTTGGCGCCCAACGGGGCTCTGAAATGCAACCAATTAACGTGACAGGACACTACCGTAAGCCTTGCGGAGTTCTCGCTTCAGCACTTTTCCGTTCGGATTGCGGGGGAGTTCCTCGATCTGCGTGACGCCTGCGACGCGCTGCTGTTTGCCAACCCGTTGGTTGACCCACTCGCGGACCGCGGCGTTGTCGACAGGTTCCGGCGCCACGACAAGTGCGAGCGGCGTTTCGCCCCAGGTGTCGCTGGGAACCCCGATGACGGCTGCTTCTGTAATGGCGGGATGTTCCGCCAGCACCGCTTCAATGTCTGCCGGATAGATGTTTTGCCCACCGGACAGAATCATATCCTTCTTGCGATCGACGAGGTACAGGTAACCCTCTTCGTCGAGTTTCCCGATGTCTCCGGTGCGCAGCCATCGCTCGCCAGATTCATCCACGTAGGTCGCCTCTTCGTTCGCATCGGGGCGGTTGTGGTAACCCGCCATCTGGAGAGGCCCGCGTCCTACAATCTCGCCGCTTTCGCCGACCGGGCAAGGCTGATCGTTGTCATCGAGAATGATGATCTGCTGGCCGGGGCAGGGCAGACCGACGGAGCGTGTCTTGCGATCCATATCTTCGGGGGAAAGGATCGTTACAAGCCCTTCGGTCAGGCCGTATAGCTCCATAAACGCTTTACCAAACCCCGCGATGATTCGGTTCTTGCTGGCCTCCGGCAGTGGCGACCCGCAGCACATGAGGCTCTGCAGCGTACTGAGGCGGGCGTCATCAAATTCCGGATGGTCGAGCATGCGCTGCAGCTGAACCGGCACCACGGTGGAGTGAGTGATTTGCTGCTCGCCGACGAGCCTCAGGTAAGCACCCGCGTCGAAGGCCGGCATGACGATCAGCGTGCCCCCGGCCAGAATCGTCGACAGCAAAGCGACCCAGCTGATGTTGGAGTAAAGCCCCAGCGACATCAGCGTCCTGGCGCCAGAGTGGTAGCGCAGCCCGACGGCCATGTCGTACGCCCACGCTGCCCGGCAGCGGTGCGAATGCACGATGCCCTTCGGCAGCCCGGTGGTGCCTGAGCTGTAGATGATGTTGCAGGGTGACTCAGGGTCGACGTCGACGACCGGAGCCACGGCGCTGGCGTTGTCCCGCCAGGACTCAAAATGTTCCCAGCCCTCGGCCGGCTCGCCGGCGCAGAGAAAACAGCGCACCGTGGTAAGTGATTCGCGTGACTTGTCGATTCGCGGCCGATGGTCTGCGGTGACGATGACTGCCGCGGACTCGCTATCGCCGAGCATGATGGCGACCGCGGCGTCCGTGATCGATGTGTTGAGCGGAACCGCGACGCAGCCCGCGCGCACCGCGCCAAACATGGCTTCGGTCATGGCCTGGCCGTTGGTCATGAGGATGCCGACCCGCTGACCCGGCTCGATACCGCTAGCCCGAAGACCGTTCGCCACCCGTGCCGTAGCGGCGTCAAATTCGTGCCAGGTAAAGGTCTTGTCGCCGACGATCAGCGCCGGCTTGTCCGCGCGGTAACGACCGTTGTTGCTGATCATCTGTGGAAGCAGCAGTGGCGTGGGGCTAAACCAGGACATAGGTCGACGATCCTTGCCGGAAAAAATTCAACGAGCGCTGAAGATTAATTCTACGTTCGTTGAATTACAAGTTTGCGGGTATAGTAAAGCGATGTCGCCTAAAGCCCAGCAAACCCGTCAGAGGATCCTGGACGCCGCCGAGCAGCTGTTCGCCCGCGAGGGGTTTTCAGGCGTCACCGTGCGCCAGATTATGAAAAAAGCCGAGGCTGACGTGGCCCTGGCGTACTACCATTTTGACTCGAAGCGGGATCTCTTTGATGCGGTGCTCCTGCGCCGGGCGGAGAAGCTAAACGCGCTACGCGAGAAGGCGCTGGATGAGGTGGAAAGCCGGCACCAGGACGATGCACCCAGCGTCGAGGAGATCATTAGCGCGTTTACCACCCCGCTGCTTCAGCTGCTGGCCGAAGACCACGAGAAGTGGCGCCACTATTTTGCGCTCATCGCGCAGGTGAACAGCTCCACCGAGTGGGGTGGTGAGTTGATGACGCGCTATTTCGATCCGCTCGTGAAGCGCTTTATCGCGGCTCTGCGGCGGGCGCTACCCCACTGTACCGATCAAGATCTCTATTGGAGCTATCACTTCCTCTCCGGAGCGCTCACGCTCTCATTTGCCGAAACCGGACGCATCGACAATCTTTCCGGTGGGGTCTGCCAGTCCTCCGACATGGCCAGCGTCAGCGATCGCATGCCCAAGTTTATTGCCGCGGGCTTCGAGGCGCTCTGCGTACCCAAGTCCTAGCCAATTCGATCTAAATTGCCTTACTGGCGGGCCCATTAACGGGCGACAAGCAATCCGACCAAAGTCGTAGGTATTTCCCGCAGCTTGCTTTTTCAACCAACGTTGAAATAGTATTCATTCAGCGTTCGTTGAAAACTGGCCTAAATCTGCGCCCGCAGCGCATTGAGGAACTACCATGTCTACCCAATCCGTATTGACACTTTCGTCCCTGGCCGTGGCTGTCGCCGTCGGTCTTTCCGCTGCCCCGACGGCCAGCGCGCAATCCACCACCGAAAACACTGGTGTGATCGAAGAAGTTACCGTCACCGCCCGACGGCGCGCGGAAACGTTGCAGGACGTGCCCATCGCGGTCACCGCGTATTCGGGCGATCAGCTGGAGATGATCGGGGCGCTGGACATCACCGCCATCGGACAGACCACGCCCAATCTAACGCTGGAAGTGTCCCGCGGAACCAACACCACGCTCACCGCCTTTATTCGGGGTGTGGGCCAGCAGGACCCCGTGCCAGGCTTTGAAGCGGGGGTCGGCATCTATATCGACGACGTGTACCTCAACCGGCCGCAGGCGGCCGTGCTCGATATTTTTGACGTCGAACGGATCGAGGTGCTTCGCGGTCCGCAGGGCACCCTCTATGGCCGAAACACCATTGGCGGCGCGATCAAATACGTCACCCGTCGGCTGGACGACGATCCCAGCTCCCGCATCCGCGGAACCCTGGGCAACTTCGGCCAGGTGGACGTTGTGTTCAGCGGTTCCACCCCGCTCTCAGACACCTTCCGCGTGGGCGGCGCGATCGCCAGCCTCAACCGCGACGGCTTCGGCGACAATGTGAATAACGGCTTGGACAACTACAGCAAAGACATCCTGGCCGGCCGTCTCAGCGCGGAGTGGGACCTCACCGACACGTTTTTCCTGCGCCTGGCCGCTGACTACATCCAGGATGACTCCGATCCCCGCCAGGGCCATCGCCTGACCCCCGGTAACCTGACCGGCGCACCGGTGCTCGGTGACGTGTTCGACACGCGCTCGGGACTCAACAACCCCATCCAGGAAGTTGAGGCTCGCGGTATCTCGCTGACAGCCGAGTGGGAGATCAACGAGAACTGGACGCTGAAAAACATTCTGGCCTACCGCGACGATGAAACACAGTCGCCCATCGACTTTGACAGCCTGCCGTCCGATGATCTCGACGTGCCGGTGATCTATGAGAATGACCAGCTTTCGGAAGAACTGCAGCTTCTTTACAGCGGCGATCGCTGGAACGGCGTCATCGGGGCCTACCTGCTCGACGCCAACGCGTTTACCGCCTTCGACGTAATCCTGGGCAACACCGGTGCGGCGATCGGCCTGCCGGGCTTGAACGCCTTCACGCTGGGTGACGTTGACACGGACACCTGGTCGCTGTTCGCCGACTTCACGTTCGACATCAACGACGAGTGGAGCGTTGCCTTCGGCGGACGCTACACCAGCGACGAGCGGACCTCCCGCGTCCTGCGCGAGACGCTGATCGGCGGCACGTCCTCGTTCTTCGGCGGCAGCGCGATACCGATCGCGACGACGTCGGATTTCCAGGGCAGCGAGGAGTTCAACGAGTTTGTGCCGCGGGTATCCGTTGCCTGGCAGCCGAACGACGATAACAACTTCTACCTGTCTTACAGCGAAGGCTTCAAGGGCGGCAGCTTTGACCCCCGCGGACAGACCTCCGCGGCGCCCGACCTCGACGGTGACGGCGACATCGACGAGCAGGACATCTTTGAGTTCATGCAGTTTGAGCCAGAGTTTGTGGAAACCGTCGAGTTGGGCTGGAAAACCAGCGCACTGGACGGCCGCCTGAAGTCGGCGATCGCGGTGTTTTTCTCGGACTACACCGACGTGCAGATCCCTGGATCGGTAGGCGTTGACACCACCGGCGACGGCGTCACCGACTCCTTTATCGGTATTACCTCCAACGCCGCTGACGCGGACATCAGGGGGATCGAGTGGGAAGCCCAGGCATACCTCGGCGAAAGTCTGCTCACCGGTGGCGACAGCCTGTCGGCTGCCTGGACCGTCGGCTACATCGACGCGGAATTCAACGAGTTTGTTGACGCGTTCGGGGTGGACGTCGCTGACGAGCGGGTGTTCCAGAACACGCCCGACCTCACCGGCAGCTTCACGCTGAACTATGCGATGCCGCTGGATTTGTTCGGAAAATCCGGGCAGCTGAGCGTGATCAACACCTTCTCGCACCGCGATGAGGCGAGCCAGTTTGAGGTGCCCAACGAGTTCCTCGATCAGGACACCTTCACGCTCTGGGACCTGAGCCTGGTGTGGGAAGACGACGGCGGCCAGTGGCGCGCCGGACTGCACGGAAAGAACCTGTTTGACGAAGAGTATAAAGTGGCCGGCTACTTCTTCCCCACGCTGGGACTGGAAGGCAGCATCACGGCTTTCTACGGTAACCCGCTGACCGTTTCTGGCACCGTGGAATACCGCTTCTAAGGATTGCTCTCGCGGATCCCACACAGGGATTTGCGACAAACTAAGCGTTTTGTGGTCGGAGAAGGATCTCCATTCAGGCCCGACGGCGTAGCACGCCGCTCGGGCTTGACCTTTTTCTGGGGCTGACGTTTTGGTGGAGAGCGCGGTCCCAACGTCCTAAATTTGGGGGCAGAGTGCGCCGCTGATGCTGGTACACTTGCCTCGTGATGTCGGCGTCCCGCTTTCCATGACTGAAGCCCCAGGCAGTCCGATCGCCGGCGCTGAACCGGCGCAGCAGGTCAACGTGCTGCTCGCCGATCTAAACCGCCTCCAGCTTGAAACCACCGGCAGCCCCGAGCAGGCCAGCGCGCTGCTGTATGAGGACCTTAAGCGGATGGCCCGCCGGATCAGCAGCGAATTCAGCGCCAGCGAAACCCTGCGAACCACCGCGTTGCTGCACGAGGCTTATGCCCGGCTGGCGGGCGGCCATCGAAAAGATCTGCCGGACAAGCGATCGATGATGGCGCTCATGGCAACCGTCATGCGCAGGGTCGCCGTCGATCATATCCGGGCTACCACCGCAGCGAAGCGCGGCGGCAACATGCAGCGCGTCACGCTGGCCGAAGCGGCTGCCCGAAGCGCTGCCGGCGACCCCGACGAGCTGATCCTGGGTGTCGACGACTCGCTCGCGCAGCTGCAGAAATTTGCTCCCGACCTTGCCCGCCTGGTGGAGCTGCTGTTTTTTGTGGGGCTGAGCCAGGCGGAGGTGGCTGAGCTCGAGGGAAGCTCGGAACGCTCCGTCAGACGCAACTGGCGCAAGGCCCGCGCCTGGCTCTATCGGTTGATGTCGGAGGACGACGGTGATCGCTGACCGGGCACTGGTGAACGAACACTTCGAGCGGCTGCTTGAGATGCAGGACGCGCAGGCGGAGGCCGAGCTCGACCGGATGGCCCAAACCGATCCAGGCCTCCACGCCGAGCTGAGCGCCCTGCTGGAAGCTGACCGGAAAGCTGAACAGTTGCTCGGTCTCGTTACCGCCGTCCCCGCGTCGCTGGAGCTGATGACCGGGTCGACGTTTGGTCCGTATGAGCTTCAGGAGCTGCTCGGTTCGGGCGGCGGCGGCAGGGTTTACCGGGCCCGGCGCAGCGACGGTCGTTTTGAGCACACGGTCGCCATCAAATTCCTGGCTCTCGCGGCCTCCGAAGACGCTCGGCGTCGCTTCCGCGGTGAGATGCAGATTCTCGCTCGGCTGGATCACCCCAATATCGTTTCGCTGCTCGACGGTGGGGATACGTCGGACGGTGTCTACTACCTCGTCATGCAGTGGGTGGACGGCCGCAGTCTGACGGAGGCCGCGCAGGGCCTGAAGCTTGCGGAGCGGCTCGGTTTGCTGCTGCAGCTTTGCGGCGCCGTGGAGTATGCCCACCGACGCCTGATTGTTCACCGGGATCTCAAGCCCAGCAACGTGCTGGTGGACAGCGAAGGCCAGATTAAGCTGCTGGACTTTGGCATCAGCAAAGACCTCGATGCCGGCAATACGCAAACGCAGGCGGTGATGACCCCTCGCTACGCGGCCCCAGAGCAGATTCTGGGTGAGCCCGTCACCACGGCAACGGATGTTTTTGCCTTAGGGATGCTGCTGTTTGAACTCCTGACCGATTCGCTGCCACCGATTCCTGCCGCTGAGTCGCTGGGTGAACTGGTGGACTACGCCCGGCACTTCACGTGTCCGCCGCCAAGCCGGATGACCGATCGGACGATCGCTGCGGACCTCGACGCGATTGTGCTCAAGTGCCTGGAGCGAGATCCGGATCGGCGTTATGCGACCGTCGCCGAGCTGGCGAATGACCTTCAGCGTTTCCTGGAAGGCAGGCCGATCAGCGCACGGGTTCTCAATCCGCTGCAGCGGGCCGGCCGCTGGGCTCGCCGCAACCGAGGGCTGGTCGCGATGCTGCTCGGGGCCGTGCTGCTGGGTAGCGCAGCGGTGACGCTGCATCTCCGGCAGCTGGCACAGGAGCGCGACCAGGCGGAAGCCGCGCTGGCCTTTGTGATCGGTCTGTTCGGTAAGCTCAACCCGTTTGACAGCGGCGACGAAGAGGCGCTGGAGATCCCGGTGGCTGACGTCTACCGCCTTGGCCTGGAGGAGCTTGAGTCGGCGGTTATGCTCTCGCCCGGCTCCAAGAGCGACCTGGCGATGGCATTTGGTGCCGGGTTGGTCGACGCAGGCAAATACCCCCGGGCGCTGGAGGCCGTGCAGTCCGCCAAGGCTCTGCTGGCCCAGTCGCCGAGGGCCGAGCAAAGCGTCCGACGGGCCCGAGTGCTGATGCTGGAGGCTCGCGCGCAGTCGTTTATGGGTAACGACGAAGAGGCTGTCGCTGCGCTGGCGGCAGCGGCGGAGGAACCGGTCATCCAGGCTGGTGACAACATGCAGGCGGGGCGCTACTGGTACCAGCTTGGCAACGAGACTTACTGGGGGGGAGATCTTGAGGCCTCAAGGTCACACCTGCGAAAGGCCGTCTCGGTGATGCAGGCGCATGCTGTTACCGATGTTGAAAAGCTGCTCCTGTACCAGGCGATGAGTGACCTCGCCTGGGGCCTGACCGAAATCGGCGATACGGAGCCGGCGCTCGACTACATCACCCAGGCCGTGGAGGGCGCAGAGGCACTGGGCGTCTCGGAGGTTCGTCTCGCGCTTTTCTATGCCAAACGCGCGAGCATTCGCGAACGGTCGCTGCATGTCGGCGCCGGGGATGAGGACCATCTGCGCGCCAAGGCGCTGGTTGAGAATGTGCTGGGGCCAGCTCACCGCGAAACGCTGGCGATCACAGGAAATTATGCGCTCAGCCTGATTCGGCAGCATCGCTATGCTGACTCGGTGCCCATCTTCCGGTCGCTGATCGAAATCACGGAATCGATCGAAAACTATGATCAGATCGAGCTAGCGGCGCGCTATCAAAACCTCGCCGCGGCCCACAAGGGGCTGGGCGACTATGAAGATGCCGAGGCTTCTGCCAGGCGGGCCCACGCGCTCTATCGCGAGGCCCTGGGACCGGATCATTACCGCAACGCCTTCCCCTTAATGACCTTTGCGGAGCTGGCGCTGCTGCGCGATGAGCCAGAAGGCGCCTTTGAACCTGCCGACGCAGCGGTCGGTTTGCTGCACGTCCTGCCGCCAGACCATAACCTGGTGCTCACCGCCTCAGCGTTCCGGCTGGCGGCTAGTACTGACGAGTGTCGGCCAGCGTCCGGCATGAGCAAGGACCAGCTGGAGCAGGTGGTCGAGTTTCTCGGGGAAGCCAGGCGGTCAACGCCGCTGGTGGAAGCGCTACTCACCTGGCCTAACTGCACCCGCTGATCCGCTTCGGCTGATCCCCCAGTATCAGTCCTCAAAGCTGTCGGCGAACAGCCCGTCGTCAAACAGGTAGAAGAACGCTGCGCCGACACGGGTCAGCCTATCCATGCCTGGATTATTGGGATCCGGTAGCAACAGTTCGGCGATACGATCCCCAACGATTCCGTGGAGCCGCGTACCCTCTCGGGTGAAGGCGACCGATGTGCCGAACTGCCGTACGGTCTGAGGCGGAGGAAAGTCAGGCGCCGAATTTCGGTCAATCTCTGCCCACTGACCCTGCGTGCTGCGCCGGAAGAGAAACCCGGCAGCTTCGTCGGCGCTCCACAGTAGATCACCCTCGATGGCCAGGTCCGCGGCAAAACCGTTGAGAAATTCAGGCGTGCTCGGGACCAGTTCGTCCATCAGGTCGTAGCCGGTGAGGCTCGGTTCGAAGATATAGATAGAACCGTCGTTGGTTGCCAGCGGGGTGAGATCACCGGCACCGTTAGGCGAGCCAACTGCCAGCGTCGTGGCACTCAAACCCAGTGACACCCCGAAACGGCCGTTGTCGACCGGCGCGTCTGACCGCAGCGTGTCGAATAGCGTAAAGTCTGACGTCGCGGTGTTCCGCTGGTAAACCCAAACCTGCCCGGGGCTCCCGAGCCCGGCAAAGCTGTAGGTGGGCGAGCCGACAGCCAGCAAATTGCCCAGCACCTTTACGCTGCCGCCAAAGCCGGCTATTCGTTCCTGGTCCGCTGCGGGAATGGTGATCAGCTGACTCAGCTGCCAATCGTTGCCAACGAGGCCGTACACCAGCACCGATCCCACCTGATTGGTGTCCGCGGTGAACGGTCCATAGTCGGTCAGCGGTGCACCGACGATCAACGTATCCCCGTCCAGTGCCACGGTCAGGCTGGCATCCCGCTCGCGGAACTGGGTGTTATCGTCTTCTACGACGCGGCTGTGGAACCCCCAGTTTTCTGGTCCACCCTGATCACGCCGATACAAAGCAACGCCGGTGTTCTGGATCGAGACAGCGATCCACTCGCCGTCGATCGCAACATCCCAGCCGACTCGCCGCGGCGTGTCCGGCTCCGGCGGCGTTTCGAGGCGCTTCTCAAAAACCCAGCCGTTGTCGAATCGGTAGAGGTAGACCGCTCCGAGCGTCCCATCGGGAATGGTTGTGTCGGTTCCGGAAACCACGGCCCAGATCCCGTCAGCAGCCATGTGGGTGCCGAAGGTCTGGCCTGTCGCGTCGGGATCGATATCGCTGCGGAAGCTGGATAGGATCAGATCAAGGTCCTGTGCCCGTCCGACTCCGGCCAACAGCAGCAGAATCGGCGCCAACGCGGCGATCTTGAATGTTGGAATACGCATGAAAAACTCCCTTTTCCCTCCAAATCGCAAAACGTTCGGGAAAGCGGCCAACTTTTTCTAAGCAGGTCTATCAACAGGGAGCATTCGTGGGTTGGCACCCGTTGCCCTTGTCAGGGCGTGGAGGGTTGTTCGCTGCAAAGGGCCTGGAAGTGCATGAGGTTCGGGGACACAAGACGCCAATGCAGCGACAGGCCCATGGCCACGCAGACCGCCAGCATCACGCCGCTCAGGTGAGGGAGAAACCTGGCGACTCGGGCGCGAGCTGGGACACTGGCGAGCCGCACGGGTCGCACCGTCCGGAACACCAGCGCGCCCGGTGGCGGCAGCTGTCCCGAACTCACTACCCGCGCCCAGTAACGCGACGCGAACACGCCGAACAGCAGCACGCAGACACCGGCGCCGGCGGTCACCGTCAGCAGCAGGGCGCTGAGCCCATTGGTGCCCAGCCACCGATCGCAGGCGGCGCGCGGCACGTAGTTTTCTACCAAGGGGATCAGCCACTGGTGGCCCAGGACGGCGACCAGGCTGAGCACCACAACCAGCGAAATGCCAAGCAGCGGTCGACCGACGATCAGCTCAGGTGGATCTGTCTCGGGATTCGTCATCCTGTATCCGACGATAGCAAACTGCGGTTCATTTCCCTTACCGCAACGCGCTGATCCCGCTAAGGTGTGCGCTCCAAGGGAGATAACAATGAAACAACAACAGTCTCAATCTCAATGCTTTTGGGTGGCCTTGCTCTCGGTCATCGCAGCCCTGGCATCCGGCGCCGCTGCAGCGGATGGCCATGAAAAGGAAAATGCTGTCCAGCGAGCCATTCTGGTGACCGGAGCAAGCTCCGGAATCGGCAGAAATATCGCGGAAACGCTGGCCGCTCAGGGGCATTTTGTTTACGCCGGAGCCCGCAAGCAGGCTGATCTGGAGTCCCTCAACGCGCTGAACAACGTGCAGGGAATCCGGCTCGACGTGAACAAGCCCGAAGAGATCACTGCGGCTGTCGAGACAATCGCCGCGGCCGGCCGTGGGCTTTACGGTGTGGTTAACAACGCCGGGGTTGCGGTGGTCGGACCGCTGGTGGAGCTGAGCGAGGCGGACATGCAGTTCCAGATGGACGTCAACCTGTTTGGACCCTATCGGGTGACAAAAGCCTTTGCGCCGATGTTGATTGAGAGCCAGGGCAGAGTGACGACCATCGGATCAATTTCCGGCGTACTCTCCTCGCCGTTCTTGGGGGCGTACAGCATGAGCAAGCACGCGGTGGAATCGTTCACCGACACGCTCGCGGCAGAGATGAACAAGTTCGGGGTGGCGGTTAGTGTCGTTGAACCGGGAAACTACGACTCAAAAATCGGCGAATCCCTTGCGCGGCGGATCAAGCGTTCGGGCGTCGACTACACGGATTCTCGCTTTTCAAACGAGATGCAGCAGGTCATCGACCGACTGTCCAGCAACCGATCCCAGTACAAAAAACCCGATGAAGTCTCGGCAGCGGTTGTGGATTTTCTGTTCAGCGCGAGCCCTAAGCGCCGCTACATGGTGGTGCCAAACGCGCGGGAGGCGGAGATCACCATTCGCCAGATCATGAGGGAGATGCTCCAGCTGAATCAGGACCATCCCTACAGTCTGACCCGCGACCAGCTCATTGCGATGATGGATGGGGTGCTGAACGAGGCGGCGGGTGACTGAAACGGCGGATGCCACGGGTGAAAAGGCCCGTGGCAGCCGGTAAAATGGCGAGGACCACCTGGTGAGGCATCGTCAGCGCAAGCGTCGGCGCTGGCAACGCCACCCGGTGTGTCCACTTTGCACGCAAATGAAGGCCATTAGACCTGCATGAATCTAACAATCGACGCGCGTTTTCGGCAGTTTGTCGAAACGGAACTGCTTGCCGATCTGCCCCTGTCCGCCGCTGAGTTCTGGTCGGGTTTGGATCGAATTATCCACGAGCTGACGCCGGTCAACCGGCAGCTGCTGGAGAAACGTCAGGAGCTGCAGCAGCAGCTGGACGACTACAATCGCGAACATCCCGCAAAAAGCTGGAACGCCGACGCGTACCGACAGTTTCTGGTTTCCATTGGCTATCTGGAACCGGCTCCGGCGCCCTTTGAGATCGACACCCAGGGTGTGGACGACGAGATTGCCAAGGTGGCCGGCCCGCAGCTGGTGGTCCCGGTCGACAACCCACGGTTTGCGCTGAACGCTGCCAACGCGCGCTGGGGCAGCCTCTATGACGCGCTTTACGGCACCAACGTAATTCCCGAAGACGACGGCTGCGAGCGAGCCGGGGGCTACAACCCGCGGCGCGGTGCTCGTGTGATCCAACGCGCAGCCGAGTTTCTTGATCAGGCGGTGCCGCTGGAAGACGCAAGCTACGCGGACGTGACCGCCTATCGCATCGATCAAGGCAACAGCCCTGCCATCCTGACGGCCATGCTGGCCAGCGGTAGCTCTACCGGCCTCAAGAACCCCGAGGCGTTTGTGGGCCACCGGGAGCAGGGAGCGCAGCGCGGAATCCTGCTCAGGAACAACGGACTCCATATCGAGATTGTGATCGACCCCGATCACCCGATCGGCAAGGATGCTTCGGCAAACGTCGCTGACGTTGTGCTCGAGGCGGCGCTGACCAGCATCGCTGACTGTGAGGATTCGGTTGCGGCGGTTGATGCGGAGGACAAGATTGCGGTCTACCGCTGCTGGCTTGGGCTGATGCGGGGCACGCTCAGCGCAACGTTTGCCAAAGGCGGCAAAGACATGACCCGAACGCTGGCCGCCGATCGGGAGTTTGTGGCGCCGGACGGCCAGACGCTGACCTTGCCGGGACGTAGCCTGCTCCTCGTGCGCAACGTCGGCCACCTGATGACTACCGATGCGGTGTTTGACGCTGAGGGCAACGAGGTCTTCGAGGGGCTGCTCGATGCGGTAGTGACAGCAACCTGCGCTCTTCATGACTTGAAGCAGCTGGGGACACGCGGCAACAGCCGCACTGGCAGTGTCTATATCGTCAAACCCAAGATGCACGGCTCGGCCGAGGCAGCGTTTGCCGACAATCTGTTTGCTGCCGTCGAGGATATGCTGGGACTCGAGCGCTACACGCTGAAAATCGGCGTGATGGACGAAGAGCGGCGCACCACAATCAACCTCGCGCAATGTATCGCCGCGGTTCGGCATCGACTGGTCTTCATCAACACCGGTTTTCTTGATCGCACCGGCGACGAGATCCACACCTCCATGGTCGCCGGGCCGATGCTGCGCAAAGACGCCATCAAGGCTCAACCCTGGATCGGCGCGTACGAAGACCAGAATGTCGACCTCGGCATCGCCTGCGGGCTTCCCGGAAAAGCG
Organism: Pseudomonadota bacterium; assembly: GCA_039033415.1. Classification (NCBI taxonomy): domain Bacteria; kingdom Pseudomonadati; phylum Pseudomonadota; species Pseudomonadota bacterium. Next base: position 97,555 of record JBCCCR010000019.1, read on the forward strand.
CAGATCGGCAAGGGCATGTGGGCCAAGCCGGACGAGATGCGCGAAATGGTAGACAGCAAACAGGATCATCCACTCTCCGGCGCCAGCTGCGCCTGGGTGCCATCGCCAACGGCGGCAACGCTCCACGCGCTGCACTACCACCAGGTGGACGTCCAGGGTCGGCAGACCGAGCTGGGAAATCGCGAGCAGGCGAGCCTTGAGCATATCCTGACGCCACCGTTCGGGGATCCTGAAACGCTCAGCGCTGAGGATATCCAGCGTGAGCTGGATAACAATGCCCAAGGTATTCTCGGCTACGTGGTGCGCTGGATCGACCAAGGTGTTGGTTGCTCAAAGGTGCCTGACATCAACCACGTGGGTTTGATGGAAGACCGAGCGACGCTGCGCATCTCCAGTCAGCACATCGCCAACTGGCTGACCCACGGAGTTTGTTCCGTGGATCAGGTCAAAGAGACGTTCCGTCGCATGGCAAAGGTGGTCGATGAGCAGAACGCCAACGACCCGCAGTACACGCCGATGGCGCCGGGCTGCGACGGCGTCGCGTTCGAGGCTGCGCTCAACCTGGTGCTGGCCGGGACGGCTCAGCCCAGCGGCTACACTGAACCGTTGCTGCACATGTATCGTCGACAAAAGAAGGCTGAGCTGGCCAAAGCGTTGAGCTAGCGGACGGTTCGGCTCGGCGGCGGACTAGCGCCCGCCGCATGAGTCATTCGCCAAGCTTGATTAGTCCGGCACCGCCGATGTTCTGAAATCGCCCGGGCGTACAGGTGAGCACAATGACCTGGCAGCTGCGTCCAGCGGCGGCAAACGCGGCGCCCATGGAATTTAGCCGCTGCGGATCGGCAAAGCCCAGCGCGTCGTCGAATATGACCGGCACCCCGCCGGCGCTGGAGACGATCTGGGCCGCGGCGAGCCGGGTTAGGAGGCTGAGCTGCTCCTGCGCACCAACGCTCAGCGACTCAACCGGTAGGCGTTTTCCATTCAGCTCACGGTGGGTAATCGTCCAGTCATCGCCGAGCTCAACGCCAAAGGAGTTGCCGAACACAATTTGACCCAGCTTGCGCACCGCGTTGCTCATCGGCTCGAGGTAAGCCTGGCGCGCGTGCTCGCGGCAGTCGCTGAGCGTTGTCCACAGCAGCTTTGCCGCTTCCGCTCGACGGGAGAGCGCCTGGGTCTGCCGCTCGCGGAACTCATAGTCGCGCTGCGCGTTTTCCAGTGTCTCGAACCGCCCGTCAGCGCGAGCGTTTTCCAGCCGATCGTTGTAGACGGCTAACGTCTGCCGCTGCTCATCAAGCTGCCGCAGGACCTGTTCATGGACCTTCACCGCGTTTTCCAGGAGCGCCTGCGCCGCTTCGGGCGAATGCTGGTCGAGCTCCTGCGAGAGTGTTTGAACCGCGGCCTGCTGCTGGGCCAGGTCGACGCTTGCCGCCCTGGCGCGATGGTTTAGCGAGGCGTTGCTCTCACCGGCACATAGGCGCTTGAGATCTTCACGTTTGCTCTTGAGCAGAGACTGCTGGACGGCGGCATTCCGCTCCTGGTCGCGAATGGTTTCCCGCTGTGCGTTCACGGCCGCCAGCGCTCCGTCCAGCTCTGCTCTTAGTTGTTCCAGCTGGTCCGAGGTCGAGTCATAAGCCTGTCGACTCTCGGCCAGGATTCGCTCTGCCTCACCCATATTCTCCGGAGCTGTAAGGTCTGGGTGACGGTTCTTGGTGGCTGTAGCCAGCGCCACCGTAAGGCCGGCAATCTTCTGGCGCAGCTCGGCCGTGCTCAGGTCGCCAAGCAGTCGCTTTTCTACAGTCTTGAGATCCTCCAGCTTGCGCTCGAGATCCGTCTTTCGAAGTAGTTGGGTTTCCGCGTCAGCGATTGAGGCTACGCCACATGCTTGGAGCTGTGCGCGAAACTGCTCGTTCGCCTCGCCCGCACGAGCCCTGAGGTCGTCGGCGGAAGCCGGCGGAATCAGCTCAAGGTCTGCGATACCCGGAAGACTGATTGCAGTCTTCGCGTCGATTGGCTGGCGGTGTACCTGACCGGGAATAAGCTGTAGTTCCGTATGGTCAATCGCCAGCTTGAGATCCCGGTTGGCGGCAACCTCAAAAATCGTCACCGCTGCAGCAAGCTGGGTCCGTGCAAGCTCCAGATCTCGGTCCGCCGTTCGCAGGTTTGTCAGGGAATCCTGCGTTACGCGAAGCGCGCCGATCTGCTCGGCAACCTCGGGCTGGCCCGCCTGCGCGTCCTGCACCTGCGCCAGCTGCTGTTCAAGCTTGGCCAGCTGTGCAGCGTCATTTTGGTTTTGCAGCTCCGCTTCGGCTGCCCGCAAAAGCTCGCGCCGCCGCGTGTTTTCGTTCTGGCTTGCCGCGATCTGAGCCTTGAGTTCAGCCGCCTTTTTTTCGAGCAGATCGAGCGCCGACTGCCCCGGTTCACCCGCCTGGCGCAGTTCATCGCGAGCCTTCTCGGCCAGCGTGATCTCGTCGGCGAGCCGCTCCCGTTCGGCCAGCTCTCCGGTGATCTGCACATTCGTTTGTGCCGCAGCGTCAAGCAAACGCTGCTGCGCAACAAGCGCCTGCCGCTGGGCTTCCAGCGCCCGTTGCTTCTGCTCCTGTTCCTCTCGCTGCGCTGTGAGCTCGGGGAGCTGAGCCTGAAGCCGGTCGAGCTCTTGTTGGCAGCGTTCCTGGCGTTCAACGTCCTGCGCGATGGCGGCCATGGCCTGCGTCGCATCGTCCAGCGTCTGCTTCGCGACTTTGAGCTTTTCTCGTTCGTCGAGAAACTTGGGTCGGCCGGTCTTCAGCGTGAAATAGCGCTCATACTCGGCCTGGCAAGCCGCAAAAAGATCGGGGTTTTCGTCACCGTGTCCTGCGGTGCCGGCGGCCTCGTCGAGCGCTTTGAGCAGGCTGCCCGAGCCTCTGAGCTCCGCCGCGGCCAGGCTTTCACCCTGGTTAACCAGCAGAGCCTGCCACAAGGTCATGTCGACGGTTTCCGACAGCAACGTATTTACCTGGTCGTGTGCCTCCCGTCCGGTCATTTGACTGACTTCCGGGGCTATGATCCTCAGCGTTGTCGACGGCGTTTTGTTAAAGGTCTTGCCGTAGACAAAACGATTTTGCCCGGCACTGATTTCGGCCGACACCTCGCTGCCGGCGTCGACATCTACAGGCTTGACCGCCTGAATGGCCTTTTTTTTGGATGAGTCCAGTTCATTGAACAGCAGCAGCAGCGCCTCAACAATCGACGATTTACCGATCTCATTCGGGCCTTCGATGACGGTCACGCCGTCGCCGAATACAAGGTCAGCCGCCTGAACGCCGCGCCAGTTTCGCAGCGTCAGCTGATGGATCTTCATGACCCGCCACCGCTGCCGCTGAGGCGGTAGAGAAGCCGCAGCGCGTCCTGGGCGACCCCAGCCTGGTTCTGATCACTGGCCTCGCTGAGCGCAACAAGCTGCTGCCAAGCAGTCTGGGCGTAGCCAGTCAGGGCGACGCTGTCCCGGTCAAGCTGATCGGGCACCACCGCCAGGTTAGACGTGCGCTGCCGCTGCCGAAGGCTGGCGAACAGCGTCGACTGCTGCTCCAGCAGCGCGTCGAGATCTGCACGGACCCGTAGACTCACCGAGCCGGTAAAGCCGGTTTTGACGACGGTGCGCTCCTTGTCCGGCAGCGATACCAGCCATTGCTGAAACGCCGCCAGGTCGTTTGGACCGTTGATCACGTGATCGCTGGCAATAAAGCGCCAGTCGCCAACTTCCAGCGCTTCGACCTGACACTCGCCGACGTTGCTCAGCTCCACCAGCAGCGCGTGGTTTGGCCGCTCCTCGTCAAATGCGGTTGCCACCGGCGCACCGCTGTAGTGAATGCGGCCGGTACGGCCCACCTCGGTCAGGGAGTGGCGGTCACCCAGCGCAAGGTAGCGAAAGCGATCATCCGCGATGGCCTGCTCGGCGGCCTCCAGCCGAATGATCTCCGGTCGGTCGGGGTCAGGCGAGAGCGTATCGACCTGCCCGTGGCAGACCGCGATGCGCGTCACGCCCGTCGAGGGCGGCAACGACGCCGCCAACTGGGCACATAGATCGGTGGACGGCCGTTTGTTGCGCCACGGTGCACCGACAACCTCCACACCCGCCGCACCAGGAACAGGCACGGGTGCCTCGTCACGCAGCACGATGATGTGCGGGGAGGCGTTTAGCATCGGCGCGCTCGAAAAGATGGAGGAGCCGTCCAACGGGTCATGGTTGCCCGGCAGCAGCAACACGGGTACCGGCAAGGCCTCCAAGGCATCCACGGTGCGCAGCAGCGTTTGTCGGCTGAGCTGGTTGGACTCAAAGACGTCGCCGGCAACCACAATAAACTGTGCCTGCCGCTCCGAGGCGAGACGGCCCAACGTGCCGATAGCATCGATACGCGCTTGGCTAAAGCGAGCCGCCGCCTCGTCACTCAGGAAAGTACGGGTCATACCAAGCTGCCAGTCGGAGCTGTGGATAAAGCGGGCGGGGGGCTGCGCCTGGGTCATCGTTTCATCGATCCGGCGATGCCGCCGCGCTGAATGAGCATGGGGTGAAGGTTACTGACACGTTTAAATTGTACCGCCATCAATTCTCAAGACTTAAGAAAGGTGTGTCAGAAACGGGACCGCATCTTCGTCAGCACGACGCTGCGGGCGGAGCATTTGACCACCAGCCTGCGGCGGCCGTGCAGCTGAGCTTTCGCTAATGCGGCGGCGCCATGTCTTCGTACAGCCACGCTCTGGCGGCGCGCCAAAGGCGCGATACGCTCCGGTCGGACGATTGCATCGCCTCGGCCGTTTCGGCCAGGCTTAAGCCCGCAAAGAAGTGCAATTTGACGACTGTTGCCATGCGCTCATCGGCGGCTTCAAGTCGGGTCAGAGACTCATCGAGCGCCAGAATCTCCCGCGGCTGATCCGTTGGTATAGCGCCCATGTCGGTCAGCGGCTGGCGCTGCCACTCGCCGCCATGTTTGACCGCTTTTTTGCGCCGGGCGATCTCAATCAGGATGCGTCGCATGGCTTGGGCGGCAGCGGCGAAAAAATGCGCTCGGTTGGCGAAGCCCGCATCGCTGTCTTTGACCAGCCTCAGGTAGACCTCGTGCACCAGGGCGGTGGGCGTCAGGGTCTGGCCGGGTTTTTCGTTGCTCATCCGCGCGCGCGCCAGATCGCGAAGCTCCTGATAGACCAAAGGCAGAAGCTGCTCGGCGGCGGCCCGATCACCCGACTCCACGGCCAGCAGCAGTCGCGTGACTTCTTCGGGCGTCGATTTGGGCTCAGAGGACATGGCGCGGGCAGTGACGAAGAATCGTTTAATGTACCCTGAGTGCAGAACAGGTGCTACGGACGCCAGGCTGTGACCGATCCGAACTGGAACAGGCTTTGGGAGCTCTTTGAGCAGGCGGTTGACCTGCCCGCAGATGAACAAGCGGCGTTTCTGGATCGAAGCTGTGGAGAGGACGCCGAGTTACGACGCCGATTGGTTCAGTTGATTGCCCGAGACGCTCAGCGGGAGGGCATGCTGGATGTCGGCCTCGAGGGCAGCGGTCTGATCGATGAGGTGTCCAGCCCGCTTCCGGGCCAGGTTGGCGCCTATCGGATTATCCGCGAGCTGGGGCGGGGCGGCATGGGCCAGGTGTTTCTGGGTGAGCGGGACGACCCGGAATTCCGTCAGCAGGTCGCCATCAAGCTCATCCCGCTGGGTCGATACTCCGACGCGGTGCTGAAACGTTTCGTGCTGGAACGCCAGATTCTATCGGATTTGAACCACGAGAATATCGCCCGGCTGCTGGACGGTGGAGTGACCGACGAGGGGATTCCGTACCTCATCATGGAATATGTCGACGGCCAAACCATCGACGCCTACTGCGAGGATCAGAATTTGGATCTTCAGGCGCGGCTTGGCCTGTTTCAGCAGGTTTGCCGCGCCGTCGACTATGCGCATCGCCGGTTGATCGTGCATCGCGACATCAAACCAGGAAACGTTCTGGTGGACCAAACCGGCCGGGTCAAACTGCTCGATTTTGGTGTCGCCAAGCTGCTCGAGCCCGCGCTGCAGGGTGAGGATGCCGTCACCGAAACCATGGGCCGGATGGCCACGCCAGAATATGCCTCCCCCGAGCAGCTCAAGGGTGAGCGTCTGTCCACCGCAACGGATGTTTACTCGTTGGGTGTTCTGCTCTATCAGCTGCTGACCGGCAAGCGACCCATTGAGGTCACGCGCAGCGATCTGGCGTCCACCATTCAAGCTGTCTCTGCGGAGGAGCCCGCCCGCCCCAGTCAGCTTCGTGCGCACGGAGCTCCGTCAGTCCCCTCGAAGCTGCTGCGAGGGGACCTCGACAACATCGTGATGCTGGCGCTACGCAAGGATCCGGATCGACGCTACGGCTCAGCGGCCGAATTTTCCACCGATGTGCAGCGCTACCTCGACGGATTTCCGATTCAAGCCAGGCCTGAATCGATGGGCTACCGGGCCGGCAAGTTCATTCGTAGAAATCGGCTCGCGGTTGCCGCATCGACCGTCGTCTCGTTTGCGCTGATCATCCTGGCGGCCACCAGCTATCTGCAGGCGCGCAACCTATCGGCCGCTTTGGCACAAGCCAATCTCGAGCGGCAAAAGGCAAATGAGGTCGTCACTTTCATGCGCGATCTGTTTAAGGCCAGCGATCCGTTGGCGCCGGATGCCAACCAGAGGTCGACCGAACAGCTGCTGGCGGATGGCGCCGAACGAATCCGCTCGGAGCTGCAAGGGCAGCCGGCGCTGCAGGCGTCGCTGATGAGCACCATGGCTGAGGTCTACCTTAACCTGAGCCATTTTGACGAGGCGCAGACCCTCGCCGAAGACGCACTCGACGTCTACCGCAACAACCCGACAACCGGTGCGAATAGCGCTCTCAAGACGCAGCTTACGCTGGCCCGCATCGCCTTTCTGGAGGAGGATTTTGAGCAGGCTATGGTGCTGTGCGAAGCGGCGTTGGAGACCGCTGGCAGCGTGGATGACCAGCTTGAGATACGAGTTCAGGCGAATCTTCAGTGCGCGTCAGCGGAGTCGTTTCTTGGGCGCTACGAGGCATCTATCGACCGAGTGCGAAACCTGCTCGATGGTGACCTTCAGCTCATGGCGGAGCAAACGGACAGCGTGGCAGAGGCCCATACGGTGCTGGGCTCCAACTATTGGTATCTCGCTGACTACGATCGATCCCGCACCGAGTACGGCACGGCGTATGAGCTGGTGCTCAGCCGGTATGGAGAGCAGCATCCCAAATCTATCTCAGCCCTCAATCGCATCGGCTCAGTCGACCTGCGGACCGGTTCGCTAGAGCGGGCAGAAAAGATTCACCGCGAGGTACTGGACCAGACTCGATCTCTGCTGGGCCAGGGTCACAGCCAAACGGCCTATGCCACAAACGGCCTTGGCGTAGTGTTGCTGCAGCAAGGCAATTACGACGAGGCCGAAGCGCTGTTCCTGGAGTCGATTACCGCGTACGAGGCGCTGCAGGGGGCAAATTCTGCCGGCGCCCTGCGGCCGATGATCAACCTGGCGCTGGCGTATACCGAGACCCAGCGCTATGACGAAGCCATACCCATCCACGACGAGCTGCTGCGGCGAGAAATTGCTGCGATGGGGCCGGATTTCTGGCGGGTAGGTCTCCACTACAACAATGCCGGCCTGGTCTACCAGGACCTGCGTCAGCTCAAAAAAGCCGAGACCTCGTTTCGGAACGCCCATGAGGTGATTCGCAAGGCCTGGGGCGAAGACCATCCCGGCCTGGCCTATAGCACGAACAACCTCGCGATTGTGCTGCACGATCAGGGTGAAAGCGAGGAAGCTGAAGCACTCTTCAAGCGCGCGCTCAAGCTACGGCGGGATGGGCTCGACGAGGCACACCCAGCGCTGGCCGCGACGCTACATGAATATGGCCGGTTTCTGATCGATCACGGACGTCACCATGAGGCAGCTCCGATGGTGACGCAGGCACTAGCAATCCGCCGTGAGAAGCTTGCCGCCGACGACTGGCGCACGCAGCATACCGAGGCGCTGCAGGGCGCCCTGCTGGCTCTCGAGAAAGACTTTGACGGTGCGGAACCGCTGATCACTAGGTCACTAGCGGGCCTCGAAACGTCTCTGGGTCCCACCCATTGGAGAACCCTGGACACCCGCCGCCGGGCCTACGACATGTACCGCGCGTGGGGCCGAGAGCAGCAAGCGGATAACTATGCTCCAAGCGAGTAATGCCGTTCTCTTGGTGGGCCCTTTTTCCCGCTCTTGCCACGGCGATGGGCATGCTGGACGTCTCTGAGTCTGAGTCTCTCCAAACTCTGGCGGGCAGTTTCGCGCCGCGGTGTTTCCCGAAACCTCCAACCGCGCATGTGCCAATTACTGGTCTTTCCTAGGGGTTATCTCCCGTTTGGTCGTTGTCTTAGTATGTTTCGGTACGTCTGCGCCAATACAGTTTGGAAGCGAGCACTTCTGGCGCTCAGTTTGATTCTTGCAAGTAGCGCTGCCACGGCCCAAGTATGGCTCGATCTTTTCGGCCAGCCCACGATAACTGGCCAGATCGAGTCCGTTGCCCGAGCGGGAAATAAGCTGTTCGTAAGTGGAAACCTCATGAGCGTTGCGGAACGGCGAGCGAGCGGGCTGGCTGTTTTGGATAACGATACCTGGTCGCCAGTACCGACGGATCTGGGACAGGGGTTTAGCCACATGGCCTGGCATAGCAGCGACAGCGAATCTGCTCTTTACGGCGCTTTACCAGATAAATTCCGCCTGACTGACGGACTAATTGTCAAAATCGAAAATGGTAGGGTCAGTGAAGAGCCCATAACCGGCGGGGTAACCGGGCTGCAGTCGGTTCGGCTCAACGGCAAAAATTTGCTTCTGGCGAGCGGCCGATTTAATGATGGAAACAGGGATTTTGGGCTGGTTGTTTGGGATGGCCAGGGGTGGCGTTACTTGGCAGAAATCGAGGAGCGCTCACAATCACTAACGGTCGTTAGGCGCGACGGCCGCGACTACCTTTACGCTCTGGATTTCGGCCAAAACAGCGTCATCGAATACGACGGGTTCGAGCTGGTTCGTCGACAGGTCCCTTTGCTTCCTTTCGTGCGAGATCTCGCACAGTTTCCCGGAATATTGGCCGCCTGCGACTCCCAGGCCATGTTCCTCAGCCTATTTGATGGCACAAATTGGGCGCTGCTAAGTACTGGCGGAGGATGCCGGAATGTTGTTAGCCGCCGGTTCGATGGAGTTGACCAAATCCTGTTCAACGACTCAGTTAACGACTGGCTGGTGTATGAAACAGTGGGCTCCACGCCCCAACCGCTTTCGCTGCCGATCGGCGGCGACCGATCCACAATTCCAATCTCCGCTGCCGGCGACCTCGCCCTTGGAACGCTGTCCGCGCGGCAAGACTCTCAACAGCTTTCGATCTGGGAGGACGATCGTTGGTATCAGCCAGAGCTTCGGTTTACGTCTACCCGGTTGCGTGCCCGGGTCCGGTCATCAAACCAATCTGACGGTTTGATCAGTCTGTTCGGGCAATTTGGCATGGCGCCCGACCCGCTTCAGACCGCGGTTGCGGTCTTTGGAGAAAACGGCGTTGAAAGTGTTCGGGCCGTCCCTGATCAGGCTCTTAACGCGGTCGTGACCGAGTCTGGTGTGGTCTATGCCGCAACCCCCGATGGACTCTGGCTGAAACAGGATCAGGATGAGTCCCTGATCGAAATCCCGGAAGGCCAACCTGGGGTTGGTCTGGCTTTGACAAGCGACGGAGAGTTGTTTGTGGGCACGTGCGACGATCGCGTGCTGCGCCTCCAGGACCAGTCGCTTGAGCCTGCCGCACGGCTCCCGCAGGACTATACGGTATTGTGTGATGAACCTCTGATTGCGGTCCCCTCATCTTCACCCGCGTCGGGTATCTACTTTACCGCCCAACAGGCGCCTCGCCCGTTCGAAGTTGGCGTAAGGGTTTCTGTGTGGCGACTGGTAGGAACGAATCTGACCGAGGTATCGCCACCTGGGTTGAACCAACAGAACTATTTCTATCCCTATTTGCCTCAGGTGTCATTGGTAGAGGTTAGAGGAAACCTGGTACCTGCGGTCGGATCTGAACGCAGCATCAGCTGGTTCGACGGCAGTGAATGGACCACCCTGCCGGCTCCGCCTGAAGAGCTGTTTCTGCATGGCACTTTGCGCGGCCCGATTGCGACGGCGCGTGTAGGAGGGGCAGCATGTTTTTTCGCGTCCTTCCCGACAGGGATTGCTCAATTCTGCAACGACCAGTGGTCCATTCCTAGTGAGCTTCGGTTGTCCTTCACTAACTCAAACGATTACTTCAACGTGCGGGGCATTACGACAATGGTTTCGGGCAGGTACCAGGGCCGCGGTGTCCTGATCGTAGGCGGGAGGTTCGATGCGGCGGGTCGCTCGACCCAATCACGCACCGCCGTGCTCGATTTGGATGTCATTCGCAAGGATGGATTCGAGCCATGAGCACGGAATTTCACCTCGCCCGTCGGCAATAGCCGGAGCGGCCAGTTCGCTATGGGGCCGTGCCCCTGCCATTCTCGGTGAAGCTGAGGTTCCTCTCGGGATATTTTGCGAACGTAAACCTCGCCGCGTCACCGAGTATCAGGCGTGCCGGCTTCCTCTCAACTTTTTCTCGATCCAACATGAGCTTTCGCTCAATACCAAGCTCACCTTTAAATTCTTTTAAATCTTTGATTTTACACCAGAAAAACAAGCGGTCACCAAATGGTCAGGCCCCGGTCAAGTGAGTCATACGTGTCGGCGCCAGGATGCTCTCCAACGGCGGCAATAACGCTGCTCAATCACGGAGAAAAATCATGACCCATACCACCGTCGAGACCGAAAACGGCGTTAACGTTGCTGCCCTGCTGGGTGCACGAGAGGCGCTGACCGAAGCCCCGGAGGCCGCCAAGTTTGTCTGGCGCGCTGCCTGTGAATGGAAAAACGGCACCCACACGGAATCGCGTGTTGAAGGCTTTTTCGGCCTGGGTGAAGAGCAGCGCCACGTGCGTGAGTTTCGCTACGACACCGATCACCCGGAGGTCTTTGCTTCCGAAGACCAGGGATCGACCCCCGTCGAGATGATTCTGGTGGGCCTGGCGGGTTGTCTGACCGCCGGTATTGCCTCGGTGGCTTCCAACCGGGCGATCCGTCTGAACTCGGTCACCGCGACTCTGGAAGCCGACATGGATATCCAGGGCATCCTGGGCATCGACGGCGATGTTCGCAACGGCTTCAACGGCGTCACGGTGAGCTATCAGATCGATGCTGACGCCACCGAGGAAGAGATTGCCGCGCTCGTCGCGCAGTCCCAGAAGCGCTCGGCGGTATTCGACATCATCACGAATCCGACGAACGTCAACGTTCGGGTCAACCAGTGAGCCTCCTGGCCTACCCACACCCTCGCGCTGCCGGCGCCATTGACGTTGTTGTCATTGGCGCTGGTCATGCGGGGCTGTCCGCCAGCAGCCTGCTGAGCCGCCAGGGTGTCGGACACGTGGTGCTGGAGCGGGGTGAGGTGGCCAACTCCTGGCGTCATGAACGCTGGGACTCGCTGCGCCTGTTGACTCCCAACTGGCAGACTCAACTGCCCGGGAGTCCTTATCAAGGCGAAGACCCGGATGGCTTCATGGCCATCCCGGAGCTGGTGGAGACCCTGACCGGTTACGCCGCCGCCATGAACGTGCCGGTGCACACCCAGACCACGGTCACCACCGTACGTCCCGATGGCCTGGGTTATGAAGTGGTCACCAATCGGGGCACCTGGCGAGCTCGGGCGGTGATCATCGCCAGCGGTGCCTGCAACTCACCTGTGGTGCCAATGGTCGCCGCTGACCTTCCCGACACGATTTGTCAGTTGACGCCTTTTGATTACACCCATGCCGGCGAGGTGGACGAGGGCGGTGTCCTGGTCGTCGGCGCCTCGGCCACCGGGCTGCAGCTGGCGCACGAACTGCTGGCCCATGGCCGCCAAGTGACGCTGGCTGCCGGGGAGCACGTACGGATGCCACGCCGTTATCGCGGTCGCGACATCTTTCATTGGCTGAGCCACTGCGGAATCCATGACGAACGTTATGACGAGATTGATGACGTCTCACGCGGTCGGCGCCTTCCTTCGCCGCAGCTAGTCGGGAATCACGATCTGCCGATTCTGGACCTGAACGAGATTCAGCGCGCCGGCGGCCAGGTTACGGGGCGCCTGATGGGTGTGCGGGATAACACGCTGCAGTTTTCCGGCTCGCTGCAAAACGTGTGTCAGCTCGCGGATCTGAAGATGCAGCGCCTGCTGAAGCTGATCGACGAGACGGCCGACGCGGAGCAAGCGCCGCCGGCTGAAAGCTTTGCGCCGACAGCGGTCGACCTAGCGCCGGCCCTGACCATGGACGTTGACCGCCAGAACATCAAAACGGTGATCTGGGCTACCGGATTTCGCCCCGACTACCGCTGGCTCGACGTGCCCGTGCGGGATCGCAAGGGGCACCTGAGACATGACGGCGGCGTGGTGGACGCACCGGGTCTGTACGTGCTCGGGCTGCCGCTGATGAGGCGCCGCAAGTCCAGCTTCATCTTCGGTATCGAAGACGACGCCCGCGACATCACCCGTCACCTGAGCAACTACCTGGAACAACTTAAGAGGAGAGAAAGCGATGGCATTTATCGATACGGTTAGGCCCGCCGAGGCCACTGGCCCGGTGCGGGATATGTATGAGCGCCAGCAGGCGCACTACGGCTACGTGCCCAACTACGCCAAGGCGTTTAGCCATCGTCCCGAGGTGCTCGCGCGCTGGGGCCGGCTGCTCGCTGAGATCAAGCGCCACACGGACGAGCGCCGCTTCGAGCTGGTGACCTTTGTTGCCGCCCACGAGCTGGGCTACAGCGCCTGCCTTCTCGCCCACGGAAAGAAGCTGGCCGCCCTGATTGGCCGCCACCGCGTGCTGGCGCTGCTCGAGCGTCGCGAAGCGATGGTGCTGCCGATTCCCGAAGTAGCGATGGTGCGCTTTGCCCGAGCGGTGGCTCGCGACGCGTCGAGCGTCGACGAAGAGCAGGTCAAGACCCTTCGCGATCAGCTTGGCTTCTCCGACGCCGAGATATTTGACATCGCGGCTATTGCTGCTGGGCGCAGCTTTCTGGCCAAGCTGCTCGATGCGTTGGGTTCAGCACCCGACGTGGCCAGCATGGAGCTAGAAGAAGATCTGCGCGACGCGCTGACCATCGGTCGGCCGATCTGCAACGAAGCCCCAGAATTTACGCAGCCGCACAACGCAACTTACACGCTGCACGAAGTGAGGAAAGCACAATGATCTACAACAGCATCCTGGAAACCATTGGCAACACGCCGCTGATTCGTCTGGAAAGGTTAGCGCCCGCCGGCGTCAACGTCTGGGTCAAGGCCGAGTCATTTAATCCCATGGGTTCGGTCAAAGACCGGATGGCGCTGGCCATGATCGAGAAGGCTGAACAGACCGGAGCCTTGAAGCCTGGCCAGACCGTGGTCGAAGCAACCAGCGGCAATACCGGTATCGGGCTGGCGATGGTCTGTGCCCGCAAAGGCTATCCGCTGGTCGTGACAATGTCGGAGAGCTTCAGCGTTGAGCGCCGGAAGCTGCTGCGATTTCTTGGCGCCAAGGTGGTTCTCACGCCGGCCGCGGAGAAGGGCACAGGTATGGTCAAGAAAGCCGAAGAGCTTGCCCATGAACACGGCTATTTCATGCCGCTGCAGTTTGAAAACGAAGAAAACGCCAACGTGCACTACCGCACCACCGCCCGCGAGATCGTCCGGGACCTCGATGACCGTCCGCTCCACGCCTGGGTGTCGGGTTTCGGGACGGGCGGTACGCTGCTTGGCGTGTCCCGGGCGCTGCGGGAGCTGAGCCCCGAAACCCGCATTGTTGCCGCAGAGCCTGACAACTCCCCGATCGTGGCAAGCGGCATCGCCCAGGAACGAGATGGCGACGGTCGACCGGTTGGCAGCCACCCACAGTTCCGTCCCCACCTGATGCAGGGCTGGAGCCCGGACTTTGTCTCCGATCTGACGCAGGCGGCGGTCGACGAACGGCTCATCGACGACATCGTTCCCGTGGACGGAGAAGAGGCCATGGAGCTGTCTCGCGCTCTGGCCCAGAAAGAAGGCATTTTTGTCGGTACCTCGGCCGGCGCCACGCTGGCTGCCGCGCTGGAGGTCGCGCGCAAAGCCCCCGAAGGATCACACATCGTGGCGATGCTGCCCGACACCGGTGAACGCTACCTGTCGACGCCCCTGTTCGGCGCAATCAACGAGGAGATGAACGACGATGAGCTGGCGTTATCGACGTCAACCCCAGGATTTCGGTTCGACCAGCAGCCGGCTGCGCCTGCACTCGCTTCGTCGGTTGAACAGCCGAAGCAGGAAGACACGGAAGCCACAAACTTTGTCACGGCGGCGGTGGAGGACAACCCGGTAGTGATGTTTTCACTGGCCTGGTGCGAGTTCTGCTGGAGCGTACGCACGTTGTTCGACGCCCTCGGCGTTCCGTTTCGCGCCATCAGCCTGGATTCCGTCGAGTATCAGGAGGAGGACTTGGGCGTCAGGGTTCGAGAAGCGCTAAAGCAGCGCGTCGGCGCACCGACCATTCCGCAGGTGTTTGTCGCGGGTCAGCTACTGGGAGGATGCACCGACGTGATCGAAGCCTACGAAAGTGGCGCTCTCCACCGACAGCTTGATGCTGCGGGGATCAGCTACGATCGAGACGCAACGCCCGATGCAAGGAGCCTGTTGCCCAAGTGGGTGCACCCACGCAAAACGGCCTGAAAGGTCTTAGCGCAACACATGGAGCTTGCGAAGGTTGGGGGCTAGGATCGTCCTGATCCTGTTGGTAAGAAACCAATTGGCTCTCGAAATCGATTTCCGCTGCCGAAAACTGACATGAAGCTTCGTATGCGCCCGTTGTCGCGATAGTACCCCGCTGGAAGGAGCAGACTAATGTCTTATACTCGTTGGTGGTCGAATTCGAGGAGTAAGGCCATGTCCGATGCATCATTCCGCCGATCGGCGGCCGCGGCACTTGTTTTGCTATGGGTCGCAATCCCGCCATCCGCCGCGCAAAACATGGCCTTCACCTACCAGGGCCAGCTCAATCAGGGTGGACAGCTGGCAAACGGCTCGTATGACTTCCAGTTTGCACTCTTCGATTCCGGTGATTTTCTCCAAACTATCGCTTTTGCTGACCCTCTCAATATTCTGGACGTTCAGGTGATAGCGGGGACTTTTTCTGCTGAATTAGATTTTGGCCCCGGGGTGTTTGGGGATGTCGACCTCTGGCTGGAGATCCGGGTACGGGAAAGCGGCTCTACCGGCCCATTGACAACCCTGTCACCGAGACAACGGATCTCAGCGGTTCCCCTGGCACTAGTTGCTGAGATGTCCTCGGTTGCCGGTGTTGCAGATCTGGCAGCCAGCGTTGCTCCGGGGAGCGTTGGTAATGCACAACTCGCTGCGAGCGCGGTAACCGGCGACAAGGTTGCCACCGGCTCGATTTTCGGCTCGGACATCGCCAACAACAGCATAACGTCGAGTGACATTGCCGATGGCAGCATTACTTCCAGCGACATTGCGAATAACTCAGTTGCTGGCGTGGATTTAGGCAGCTCAGTATTCACCCGATCTACCGTCACGAGGGTCACCACTAGTGGGACATCGGAGCCTATCGTCTCCGCTGATCTCGGTAGCGCTTTCCGCCGTCTGTGTTTCCTATCGACGGTGCGGGTAAACGATGTCGACGGCAGCAGTGAGTATGCTGAATGCGAGGTCGACATCGCCTCGGGCCGCTGGCGTGTCCGTGCACTGGCTCGTCCTAATGACGACAACGACGCGACCTGCGAAGCGTATTGCATCAGTTGGTAGATCAGTTAACGCCAGCGCAGGGCCAAACCCGGCAGCATTAGCTGAGCCGATGCCGCGGGTAAGATCTCGCTACGGAGCTGAAGCTAGAGCTAGCACTCTTCGCAATCCTAGTCTTTGTATCCACGTTTGCTGTTGCTACCGTCAAACGCCACTCTAAGAGGGTTTTTTCGGTCAGCTATTGAGCCAATGAGGTGTACTCTTTTTCGCGCGGATCCAGTCGTGACTAGGTACGATCTGCGTATTCCCGGGTCATGATGCTCTTGATGGCGTCAGGAAGCTCGTCGAAGGTCGGTGTCTTGATACCGGTCTTGTGGTTGAGGATCTGAGTTTCCTCCGAACCGCCGTAGCTCTTTGCCCAGGCATAGAGTCCTTTTCTGCCGACGCCGGCAAAGCTGTAGCGCGCGGTTGCTGCGGCGGTGGTCTCGTCCATCAGCTCGTCGAGCGGCGTCGCCCAGGACGACATGTCGACCTGGGGCTGGTGTGGCCCCTCCGTTTTGGGGCCACCCTTGGCCAGAAAAACGACATCCGGCCCCAGCCGCAGATAGGGCAGGGTAGGTCCGGCCTCCACGGTCGAGTTGGTTTTTCCCTTGTCGATTCGTCCTTCTTTGCCCGTCAGCAGATCCATTTTGACGCTGGCGGCAAACAAGGTGTCGGGCACGTACAGCGTCTCACCCGTTTCGGCAACATTGATGGTCCGTTTCGGTGCGAGCGTGTTGGGATCGACGGCGACCCGTGTGAACACCGAATGGGTGATCACCTCCGAAGGCTCTCCCGAGCGTTCGTCGGTTTTCGCCAGTTCAATAAACGAATACCAATACTGAAGCTCATTGACCAGGGTCTTCGCCGGCTTTCCCGGCGGACAGATCAGCGATCGGCTCATGCGAAGGACATGACTCTTGGACCCATCGAGACTGAAAATAGACTTGAGCCGCGCCCGCGCCAGCTGCGCCGGGTCATCGAGGTCAAAGTCGCCGCGCTGCTTGAAAATCGCGCGAGGCTTTGAAAAGGCCTCCTCCGGCAGGTCTTTCATCAGCCCTTTGGGCGTAAAAGGCTCGGGCGAGTGGTCAGAGGCCAGGACAGGCTGTGCGAGGAGGCCCAGCCCAACAGTGCCAAAAACGCGCAGCATGCTGCGTCGAGAAAGATCGTCAGATGGAAGCGGCATAGGCTGAGTCCTCAGTTAAGTCGGGAATGGTGTCAGCGGGCGGCTGGTCCGGTCCAAAAATTTCGCAGAGCCGCGTTGAGCTCGGTTGGACTTTCTAACGGCAGTAGCCTTCCCGCCGTTTTGAATTGCACGACGCGCGCATCAGGAAACCGATTGGACATACGCGCAACGTCCTCCGGCGTAAAGACAATATCCGCGGTACCCACCGGCAGTAGTACCGGTACTTTGACCTTCCCCGGCAAATCGGGACGTCCCTCGGTGAGGCCCGTGCCGGCGAAAAAGGCGACAAACATCTCGGTTCGGGTATCGAGGATCATCTGCTTGTAGCGGGCGCGAGCGTGCAGGCTGTTGACCGGCCCGTCGATATACTCGTCGAACCTTCGGAACAGAACATCTTTACCCTCAACCACAACGAGGCGGGCCAGCTCCTGCTGATAGCGTTTGTAGGCCGGGTTCGATCCGAGATCAAAATTTCCACTGATGAGCGTGACGCTGGCGACCCGGTCGGGGATGCGCTCGTAAACCAGCCCGGCGATAAACGCCGTAGCGCTCATCCCGACCAGGTCAATCTTGTCCTCAACGCCGATTGCGTCGAGAAAGGTGACGATATCGTCGGCATACCGGTAGTAGTCGAGTGGGAGGTCTGTGACGGGTTCGGAGCGACCCCAGCCCCGCAGGTCTGGCGCAATGACCCGGCGAATATCCGATAGCCCGTTGAGCTGATCAAGCCAGAGTGCGGAGTGCAGAAAAAAACCGTGCAGCAGGACTGCCGGGGGACCCGATCCTTTGGATCGATAGCCCCACATCGCGTCTCCCACGGGTACCGAGAATAGTCCGTCCGGACCTGCAGTCTCTCGGTTTGCTGCTAAAGCCGCGGTGGTCGCGAGGGCAAAACAAAAAAGGAAACTGACCGCCAGCCAAGATCGCGCGCTTAGGTATTGGATCGTCCGAGCCATCGGCGACCAGTCCTCTAGGCGCTCTTGCGCACGCGGCGGAAGTTTCGAAGGTTGCCGTCTTCACTGATCGCAAGGCCGATGCCCCGCGTTGGACCGGCGGTGTTCGTCCGCACCGAGAAACCGTAGTAGTACATATAGATGGCGCCGCTGGGATGCACCGTTAGCTGCGGGTAAGAAACGCCACCGCTGTCGAAGCGGTCGTAGTTGCCCATATGAAAAATCGGCTCGTCATAAAGCCGCGTCCAGGTCAGCGCGTCGTCGGACACGGCCGCGCCGATCATTCTTGGATAACCCGCCACGCGTCCATCCAGCGCCGTGTACACCATCAGCCAGCGCGGCCCTGACGAATCTGGATTGGGGATGATATGGCGCGTGTTAGAACCGGCAAGCTCCCACCGGGCCGGTTCCTGTGTCCATTTGATCGGCCCCAGACGGGTCCAGTTTTTTAGATCCTTGGACTCAGCAACCAAAGTCTCCCAATAGCCAGCGGTGGCGGAAATGCTGGCGTAGTACATGAGGAACCGATCGCCGTCGTGGATGCCGTTGGGGAATGCACCATAAACATCGTCGTCGATATCAACCGATGCACCGCCGGTTGCCGTGCCACGGATGCGCTCCCAGTGAATGCCGTCTTTGCTGCGCGCGACGCCCGGTCGGCATCGATAGCCTTTGTGCTGGTAGCTGTTCGGCGCCTGATAGCCCCCCAGGTCGCCAGGGATCGTCGAGTCACCGCCGAAGTACCAGAGCAGCCATTCGCCGTTGTGGTAGGTGACGTCACCGCTCGCGACGTGCGTCGCATCAAAATCGTCGGGGTTGTCGCTCCACTCCATGACGGCACCGCCGGTCAACGGACCCTTGAAGCGTGTCCAGCTGATCCCGTCGTCGGACTTGGCCACGGCAATCCGGCCCGTGCCGAAGAGCGGGGCGACGTCCTCGGGGAAATTGTTGTCCCGCGCGTAGTACCACATCCACCACTTCCGGTCTTGTTCATGCCACCGCACAACGGCGCCGCCGTTTTTGGCCTCGTCGCACCAACCCTCCGGGCCTTTCCCAAGGATGAAGCCGGGATCGGTGAGTGGCGCTGATCTGGCGAATGCGTTTCGACCTGGCAAAACGGAGGCAAGTCCGACAGCGGCCGCGCCGCGAAGGAATGGTCGCCGACCCATGCCCATCAGAGACGACCCTCGTCCAGGTCCAAACGCTTCGTCTTGCGGTCTAGACAGAAATTCCGAAGACCGTCTCGCTGAGTTGTCCGCATGGGGCCCACCGGCAGGTTGCTGGGAGAGAAGGCCTCATCCTGCGGTGAGCCGCTTGCCCTGCCCAATTGAAATGACGAATGGGCTCATAACGGGAAGTCATAATCGCGCCGAACGCAGCGCTTTCGACTTGTTTAGGTGCAGGGCTGTGCCTGTCGCAGCCGGAGAAGAAGGGTGTCTACCTTTGGGTGGGATTCCACGGGCGCCAGGTAGAGTAAGCCAGGTCCACCATGGCGTTTCAGCGTGCAGACCGTGTCTGCTGGAGGCGCTACGGTTCGCTCACCCAGTCGTTCGAGTAAGTCGCTCAGCTGACCGGGGTGGGCGATGACCACACCATGGAGGTAGGGGTGGTTGGCCAGAATGGAGTTCCCGAGGTCCTCTTCCACGTCCAGCGTCCACAGACTTCGGTTGCCAATTGACCGCCGAAGCTCCCGCATCAGACTTTCGAGCTGGCTATCTCCGACAACCGCAACGGTGACCGCCAGGCGTTGCTCAAGACTGTCCAAGCTGGCATCGAGCTTATTGAGCACCCGGTCGAAGTACCGATCAACAAAGGGCTGATCCATCGCAACACCCTCGGAAAGATATTGCTCCACCAGGTCCACCATCAGCTTGGCGGACTGATCGATCTGTGGATCGTTATAAAAAGACAAGGGTGCGTCAGCGTAGACTTTGTAGCCAACGTCGCCGCGCAGCCGCTTTTCGAGCACCCCGTTACCGATCGCGGTTGCCAGCGCCTCGTCCATCAGCCCCAGCGCTACGGACGCGTTTGCCGATTCAGCTTTCATGGCGCCCTTGAGGCGCAGCTGATGCCAGTTTGGGGGCGCCAAACTGTAAAGGTAATGGGCAAGCTCGTGAACTACGACGCCAATACGGTGTTGAGCGGTTTCCCCGGAAACCACCTCAACTACGCTGTGCTGCTGAATCTGCTGACCGCGGCTCGGGCTGTCATGCGGTGGCCGGAACATCAGGTTTAAGGTCAGTCCTTCGATGACCGAAGCGTTTTGAACGCCGTAAAAGGCTACGGCCGCCCCGACCGTCGAGTTGATCTCACTCGCAAGCAGCGCGTTTAACTCCTTCTTGACCGCAGTCATTGGTGCGACCGCATCACGTGCCCACCATTGCTGAAATGCGGGTTCGAAATGACTGACAATTTCGGTCATCCGCGCCGCGTCCGGGGTTGTCATCACCAGCATCAGCCGTTCCCGCAAGCCGTCCAGCGAGTCGCTCATGAAAGAGGCCGTTCGAAGGCGCTGTGAGAGGTCAAAATAACTGGCCGGGTCAGGCCCCATGTCAGGAATTGGCAATCCTAATAGCGCTGGGGAGGGTCGCTCACCCCTCAGCCACACGCTCGTGCCGTAGCGGTTGCTGATGGCAGCAAATTCCGTCAGCAGCCGGTTGGCCTCAGCATCAAGCCAACCTTGCTCAGTCCATAACTCTTCGTAAGCGGGCTGGCTGCAGTGACCGCCATCGACCAGGCAGCCCAGCTGGTAATACAGGTTGGCCACCGGTGAAACCCGAATGGTCAGAGCCGTTTCCTGACTTTTCGCGACAGGAAATGCCAGCAGCGCAAACACCGCGCCAAGTAGGGACAAAGTTTTCATACCTGCCTAGATGTTTTTTGAGCAAAGAAGGTCACAAGATAATAAGCAAAAAAAGTGGTTGCTTGACCGTTGGTTGGCTGCGCAATCGCCGCCTAGGGCTTTTGTGGCGCATGGGGAATACGAGTCAATCGCCGGAGCGCCTCTTCTGGGGGTGTTTTCCCCACAATTTGCATCACGGCTGCTTCCAGGACTTCGTCGCGCGCGTTGCGAATGCCACGTACCGTCGGTTTGATGGATATGTCGGGAACGATGCCTATTTGCTGGGTCGGGGTCTTGTCTGGATAGAAGACGCCGATGCCGCTGATAAAGGTTCTGTGGTTACCGGGCAGCGAAATCGGAGACATATTCCCGTCTGCGCCAGCGGTCTGGCTGCCGATTACCACGGCGTCGGGCGCCGCTCGGAAAGCCATGGCTGTATATTCGGCCTGACTTTGGCTGGTCTCATCGACCAAGATGACCACTTTGCCGCCAAAAAAGGGACTCGCGGGCTTCAATTCCAGCGGTTCCGTCCAGCGAAAAGTACCGGGCGATTCCAAATCACCATGAGTAAATCTCACAAACGGCGTAGCTTTTTCGACAAGGTGTTGGCCCAGGGCAAACACCACAAATTCAGCGGGGTAATTGCGAATGTCGATGATCAATCCGCGAGCCCCGTCGATAGTTTCAAGATATGTCGGTATCTGTTGCTTCGATATAGCGGAAAGCTTCAGGTAAGCGATGCCGTCCGACAGCAGCTGCAGCGCATCACCGTCGCGATCGTGAGTCCATGGTCGACCCAAGTCCTGAGGCACGCGCTCGAGCGTCAGATCCATCTGCCTGCCATCACGGTCAATCTGAACTTCAACCGACTTTTCTGCCCCTCTGAGCAGATAGCGATAGGCCTCGCGGAGCAGCGTCGCCTCGTTGGACACGCCGAGGTAAGGCGTCCAGTTTTTGACCAGTTCCCCGGTTGGTGTGCCGTCGACCGTAAGAATGATATCGCCGTAACGTAGTCCGTCCGGACCGATCGCCTCGCCCGAGTCGGACACCTCGGACTCATAAGTCCGCCAAACGACTGGCAGTCCCTCAACGGGCCGGATGTGTGCCGGAACATCCAGTGTCCCTGCAGGCGGTCGCTGGTCAAACGCACTCCAGAGATTTGAGTGACTGTCTCGGATGCGGGCGATTAGGGCCATCAGCTCAAGCGCGTACTGATCGTCATCTTCGGCCCTGACAAATCTGGGAATCGAATCTCGAAGCACCCCGTCCCAGTCTGCACCGATAAGATTCCGGTAGGGCGACCAGTACTCGATGATGTTCCAGAAACGAAAAAGTGCCAGCATCCGGTAACGCCAGTCCAGGTGCTCGACGTCGGAGTAGCCGTCTTCGAATTTAAAAACGGGATTGCGAACACCTTCGGCTAGGCTGACATAGTGCTGGCTGTTGACCTGCTCACGCGGACCCGTCCTCGGGGCTATGGCAGTCGCCAGCTCCGGACTCAGCAGGCTATTGTCCGTAAGCCAATTGTCGTCAACCGAATAGTGTTCGGCGCCAGTGGAAGCGGTCCCACAACCATCCTGCGGCCCGTCGATTCGCTTCAGCCAATCCACCAAAACTTCGCTGGCTTCTTCGCGACTGCTGGCTGCAACCGTCTCATCGACAACGCCGAAGAGCTTTTCGTCCCACTTGAAACATCCAGCGATCACATTTGGGTGATGGTATTTGAGGTATCCCCAAACCTTCCCCAGCAGAAAGAGGTTCTCTATGCTCTGGGGTGTGATCTCTGGGGTGGCGCTGAATTCGTGCGGGTCGCCGACCGGCTCGTTTCCTTTGGCAGATGACGCTGACAAAACCAGGGCACAAAAAAGAAAAACCAGCCGAGACATAAAAACCCTCCGAAACACACCGGGCAAACCCGCCACCCTACACAAGTCTATGTCGTGCTTTGCTCCTCTGTCATCGGCTTTGTCATACGCTGCGGAAACTGCCGCGGCCTACGAATGACGGGCGGCTTCGCAAAATGATAAAAGGGTCCGGTAGCTCGGTTCCTTTAGTTGCAAATTTTTTAGGTCAGATGTGCATCAGCGCGCGTTGTTGGCTGGCCTTGTCATACCTAAACTGCCGCGCGATTTGGAGTGATCCGGAGATACCTTTCGATGACAAACTGGAATGAGATTCATACGGCGGCACGGGTTGCCAAGCTTGGAACGGTAAGTGCAGCCGCTGACCAGCTGGGTATTCACCGAGCGACGGTGATCAGACATATCGAGCAGTTAGAGAAGCACTATGGCGCCAAGCTTTTCATTCGAGCGAAGGCAGGCTATACGCCGACAGACTTAGGTGTGGAGCTGCGCCGGGTTGCCGAGCTTGCAGACTCTCGCTTTGCCGAGATTGAACGCATGGTCAAATCGCAAGCGGATCATCTTCAGGGTGAGTTGGTTGTAGCAACGCTCGAGCTGCTGGTCCCCGACTTACTGCCGGTGATTGACCGCTACGCACGCGACTATCCAGATATGAAGGTCCACATCGTCGCGGGCGAAGCGCTTTCCAGGCTAGAGTACGGCGAGGCTGACATCGCCTTTCGAGTGGGTTCTAAACCTGATCACCCTGATGAGGTTGTTACGCCTTTTCTCCAAAAGACCCTTGGCCTGTTTGCGTCTGGCGACTACGTCCAGCGGCACGGCAAACCAAAGGATCGGCAAGACTACGCCAATCACACTTTTGTTGGCTCGACCGAAAAACGGCACTCCCAGTCGGCTTTTTTGCGCTGGATGGCAAGACAGGTGCCGTCCGATCGAATTCAGCTGCTGTTCAACGATTTTGAGGCGGCAGAACAAGCCATTCTTGGGGGCCTAGGCATTGGCTTTATCCCGCATTCCGTGGCGGAAAAACATGGCGATATGGTGGAGATTCGACCGGCGATGAAGGCCTGGTTGCTAAAGTCATGGCGGGTAACCCACGTGGACCTCCATCGGTCCGCGAAGGTGCACGCCTTCCTAACGACCCTCAAAGCGATTTATCCCAAGCAACCTCCAGTTTAGCCCATCCGGTTGTTTCAGCAGGTCCTCAACCTGCTGCAGAAATCCGCATTGGATGCGCACTTTCTATCGTTGATGTGGTTGCCGCTGCGCGGCTAGCCTGACGGCAGTTTCGGTTGGCCATGCGCCACGGCAACTGGCCGCATACCCGCGCCTGAGCTATCAGCTGAAACCCAGACAATTGCGCCAGTTGTTAGCCGTGAACTGGCACCTGAGCTAATGATCGGGAGGTATTCATGCACAGGTTTACGACGCCGGTATTGCTGGCAGTGTTCTTCGCGTCATGGCATTCCGCAGCCCCCTGCGCCGAAAAGACGGGCGATGAGGCTAAACCCAGGACTTCCCAGGACCAGGGCCTCAACTACAGAAACACTGCCCCGCAGGACTTTGACACGGTGATCATCGCGGCAAATGCCGCAGATCGCGCCCGTGCGCAGGAGATTCTGGAGATTTACCGGGTGCTGGAAAGTGATCCGTCCATCGCCAACATGCGCAAATACATCGCCAGCGGCTATATCCAGCACAACACCGTCATTCCCGACGGCCCTGAACCGCTAGCGATGGTGTTCTCCAGCTCAGTTGCGCAATACCCGGTGGCGATTGATGTCCACAAAGTGATGGTTCTGGGTGATTGGGCCATGGCTCACGTCAACTTCCGGAACTTAAGCGGCAACAACCCGAATGATCTGGGTATCGCTGCGGTTGATATTTACCGCTACAACGCCGACGGCAAGGTGATTGAGCACTGGGATGTGCTGCAGGGCGTGCCCACTCACTCGGCCAATCCTAACGGCATGTTCCTCCCCGTTTTTGATGAGGAGTAATACGATGATCCGAGTCCGAATGAACTTGCTGCCGCTGTTCTTCCTGGTATTCGCAACGGGTCCCATCTTCGCCCAGCCTTTGCCCGAGCCGCCGGAAGAAGATCGGAGCATGCCTTACTACGACAGGCACAAGATCGACGTTAGCAATCTACGAGACTTCTTCGAAGGCATCCTGATCGCTGACATCATGATTCATGCTGACGGCATGTTTGATGCGATCACCAAGTGGCAGATCACTCTGTATCAAATGATCCTGTCGGGAAGCCGCCATCACCAGGCTCGAGCGGCGTATCAGCTCATGTCACTCGGTGTCCCTATCGAGCAGGTGCGCGCAGTCTGGTCTTCTAACTATCCTGAATCCATCGTCGACAAGCGGACTAGGGCGGCCTTGGAATTTGTGACCTTGGCGGCGACTAACCCGGCCAGGGTGACCGGGGATTCTCACGCGGCGCTGCGCATGCAGTTTGTTGATCGTCAAATCGCCGAGCTGATCGAGCTGATTGCCATCAACGCGGCGATGGCGAAACACGACCTGATGTTGCCAATTGCCACCGATAAAGAGACTTTGGCCTGGGCCGAGACGCATCTGTCATCCGTTGGTTGGAAACCGGGTCGCAACCGCAGCAGTACCCCAGACGAGCAGCGCGCGGCACTTTTCGCGGGTGAGGCGCTTAGGACGGCTGAGCAAGAGATAAGGGCCAGGTGGAAGCCCGGCGATTTGGCGGCGTTAAACCCGGTATTCGAAACCGACTGGGTCAACCGCATCACGGGCTATGAGATTCCCCGCGTGACTTTTGATAGCGATAAAGACGGCGTCGAAGATCCGTTTGACCACTATCCAGAGGACTATTTGCGCTGGGAAGCGCCGGGTCTTTCTGAGCTCAATCTCCCGGCTTCCAGCACCAAAGCCTTCGACGTCGCGGCCTACGACTACCCGTACTATCGACCGTCCGTTGTGGCCAAGGCGAGCTATCCCCTGAGCGACCGGGGACGGTTCGACACCGAATGGACGCGGCAGAGCTCCATAGGCACCGTGAGTATCGATGAATACTTTTCCGGCACCGACCGGGCGCTCACGCTGGAGATGAAGTGGCTGATATTTTTTGTGAACCAGCTCGCTTCGGGTTGCGGACACTGCCAGGTGCATGGTGCCTACGGCATCTACGACGCGATCAAGGATGAATACCCTTTCGATCGCCTTCCCCCGGACCAGCAATCCGTGGTGCTCGAAAAAATCCACGCGCTGTTCGATTTTGAGCGCTCCAGCCTGTTTTCTGAGAAAGAGAAGGCGGCCTTTCGCATCGCTCGAGACGCGGGCCCGCTGCCAACACGAACCACGGCAGCGCATATCGAGCATCTTCGCCGTCACTACTCTGATCGGGAGATTCAGGAAATTCTCTCTCTCCTGGTCACCGGCGGGTGGCTGGCCACAGCGATGCAGTCCCAGCTCACTGTTACCGATCGACTAAGTATGGCCTGGGCACAACGCAATCTCACCCAGGTGGGCTGGAAACCGGGACCACATTTGGGGCTACCCAACGAGCAGCGCCGCTGGCATATGACCGAAGTGGTGGAATTCGGGATGGCCAAAATGAACGCCGGCGAGGTCATCGACGGCGCCTCTGAATGGCTGGACATGCCCGTGCCGCTGGCGGTCGACTCAGACGAAGATGGCGTCGACGACGGCTTTGACGGCTATCCCGATGACCCGACCCGCTGGGAAGACACCGATCGAGACGGCATCGAAGACCGTCTCGATGACGATATTGACGGAGACGGTATCGCTAACGCCGAAGAAGTCGCCCAGGGCACGTTTCCCTACAAAGCCGATTCGGATGCCGACGGCGTCAATGATCCCGCGGAACTCCGGGCGGGGACCAACCCCATAGATCCCCGAGATTTCTAATAGATCCCGAGCGACGCAGCCGCCCCCTGGGCGAGGCGAGTCCCATACCTACCGATACGGCGCAAATCGCATGAAACGAAAGCACTCCGCTTCTTCGCTCGCTTCGGTTCGGTTGATCAAGGTCTGCTCCATCTTGTCGTTGGCGCATTTGCTGGCGCCGAGCCCAGCGATTGCTCAGTCTGATGCGAATTCGAAAGCCAATCGTCGTGACGAGATTGCGCTGCTTAGAGCTGAGGTCGAAGACCTGCGAAAGCTCGTACAAGAGCTTTTGGGCAAACCCGTCGCCGGCAGTTTAAGTGAAGGCAAGGACGCACCAAGCGCGACGGACTCCGGTGAGCTGGGGAAGAAGGACACGTTCCTGCAGCGTCGACCGATTGGGCGAGTCCCCGACGATGCGTTCGTGACCGCCGGAGATTTCAGCGGCTCGGTATCCATTCCCGGGTCCGCCGGGTCTTTCCGCATCGGCGGGATGGTGCAGGTCAATGGCAACTACGACTGGGACAACCAGGGTTTTCAGCAAATTGGTGTGCCGACCTCCATCCCCATCGACGGTGACCCGGATGACGGCGAGAAACAGTTTGGGATTCACGCGCGACTTTCCAACTTCAACCTCGACTATCGCGCGCCGACTGCGATGGGCAATTTTCGCGCGTTTGTCGAATTCGACATGTTTGGTGATGGAGATCAGTTCACCAATGACTACGATGTTCGGCTGCGCCATGCGGGTGTGGAGCTCGGGAACTGGCGCTTCGGTCAGTACCATTCGGGATTTATTGACGTGTTTGCGTTGCCAGAGTCAGCGGACCCGGGAAGCCCGCTTGCGGCTCCGGTCCTGCGTCAGCCAGGGTTCTACTACATGCGCGGAACCAACGATGGCTCAAACGTAGGGCTCGGCATAGAAAATCCGGCTTTTGATTTTGCCGGCAACACCGAGCTGCTCCTTTCAGAGTCGCTGCCGAACGTGGTGGCTTTTGGCAAGCTTCAGCGTGATTGGGGCTATGTCCGCTTGGCCGGGCTTGGACTGCAGCTCAGATCAAGGAATGAAGAGGTTCTGACGGGCGGGGTTCACCTGTCGGGTCGAATCAATACCCCAATAACCGGGCCGGATGACAACGTCAGCTTCGGCCTGCAGTACGGCGAGGGATTCGTCCACTACTATTCTTCGTTTGTCGGCGGCTTGGATGGTGTCATCAGCGATGGCGGTGACGTCGAGGCAACCGGCATCGAGGCGGCTTTCTTGGCCTATCAACACTGGTGGTCGAATCGATGGCGCACAACGTTTATGGCCAGCGTGTTTGAACTGGATTCTCCAGCCCAGGCCGCCCCTCTGTCCTATTCGGGTGGTGAGCGATATACCGCTAACCTATTCTGGTCACCCATCGACTCTGCCTCCCTGGGCCTGGAGGTCAACTACAACACGATCGAGACGGCCGATGGCTCCGAAGGCGCCGGTTGGCGCCTCGAGTGGGTCGGTCGATTTTTCTTTTAGCCCCATTTGCCGCGCTGGATGAGCGCAAATCCCTTGCGCTATTCGGCTTCAGTTCCCGGCGCTGCTTTGTTGTCCACGGTTTGAAAACCACACCCAGAAGCTCAAAACAATGGCCGAACCGGAGACGATCGTCATCACCGTTCCCGGCACAAAATTGACGAACCCAGGAACGTCGACAAAAACGAGATAGCCAACGTCCAGCAAACCCCCAACCATCGCGGTGACCCAGATAGCGGTCAGGTTCCCGCGCCAGACGAATATCCCGCCGATGATCGTCACCACCCCGCCCCAGAGCAGATTCCAACCATGTTGATTCAGTATTCCGCCGACCGCCGGATGATAGTCTGCCTGCAGCTCCTCCGAGTTGACCGCGTCAGCGATCGCCTGGAAACCTGACGCAGCGTCAGCGGGAATAATAATGCTTCCTGCCAAGGCATGGACCGCCCCCCAGATCACCCACAGCACCGCAGCAATTTTCAGAGCCAGTTTTTGACTATTTGTCATTCGAATTCTCCAGGTTGTCGGCTTACAGAAATAGTGGAATCCCGAGCTAGGGTTCAGATTCTACGTCGCGATTAGGCAGATATAGCAGACCGGAAGTAAATTCGCTCATTGCTTCCAGAGGAGAGCGTCGCTCCGACTGGTCTGCGTCGCTCAGCGTCTCGCTGGCCGTTGCCGCCCGCTTCATGATGCTGATCAGCGTCGGCGAGGCGGCGAAGGCGGAGTGTTGCGTTCCATCGCCTAGATCTACGTCGGACAGGTCGATCACCGCAATTCCATGCTCCTGTAGCTCCGGAATATTCTGGCCTTCACCGATTCGCGGATGCCCCCCTCGGATCTTCTGTGACAATCTCAACGCTCCATCGTCGCTGGCAACAAAAATGATCATAGGGTCTGGACGATGCGACAACCCGTTCATCTGCGACCGAAACACATCGACATCAATGTCGGGAGAAGCAAGCACCAGCGGCGAGATCTTTCGAAGCGTTTTTTCGTGACCGGCGAGGCTGAGCTGGCGCAAAGTCTCCATCACCAGCATGGTGCCCATGGAGTGTCCCATCAAAAAAATTGACGTGGCGTCGGACTGGGCCAACAGAAGAATCACTTCGGCCAGGCCGTCGCGAGCAAACTGAACGCTGTCGCGATCGTAGAGGTAGCCGAGCAGGCGGCCCGACGAGGGCCATGAAAAGAGCACCGGAACTGATTTGGCATCGAAATCCGCGACCATCTGAGCCAGTCTATAGACGCCGCCCGCGTATGGAACGTTGTAACCGTGAACAAAAAGAAACACCGTGTTTTCCTGTTCGATGGCGGCCATGCGCTGATTGAGTTGATCCAGAAAGGCGGAGCGTTCAAGGGACGCGAAGTCGACAACGCCAAACTGCCGTGCTGGATCGGGTTTGCTCTTGGATGGCAGCGTGAGCGAACCTGGTGGCCGGTCGTCCGGGACCCAGACGACAACGTTGTCGAGCGAGATCTGTCTTGCACGGCCGTCGGCATAGCGCTGCTGGGGCTCGTCAACCGCAACGCGGTTGGTCGCAACCAGGATCTGATGCTCGCTCCCTGCGACCGATTCGGGGTCAACCATCATCAGCCTTGCTGGCTGCGAGGCGCATCCGATTAAGCTCACCAGTGCGCAGAGCGGAAGCCACAAGCGTTGCCTCATTTTTGTGGTCAAACCCCTGGCGTGCTCCCGGTGGACGGAGAAGACCTTTGTTGACTGAGCGATCGGGTGACCGTTTTGACCGACCTCCCGAATTTGCTTGAGCTGGGACAACATGGGGCTTCCACAAAAGCGAACGGGTAAGCGGCAGAAATTCCCACAAATCGGTAGGCGTCGCTAGGCAGATAACCGCTCATCAGCTGCGCAAATTTGCAACACCGGCCTTCAGTCTCAAAACGGTTCCGCGGACGAGAACTGGGGAAGGTCGGCGCTGTCTGCATGGTGAAACGACCGGACACAGCGCTGACGGATGCGGACATTCTCTCGCACTGCGAAACGCAGATTGCTCGCTACAAGATCCCAAAGGTTGTGCAGTTTTTTGACCAGCTGCCATTAGGGGGTAGCGGCAAGGTCCTCAAGTCCGAGCTTCGAAAGGCGTTTCAGCAGTCCTAGGCAAAAGCTGATCGGGAGTGACTGTCAGCCGCCGGAATCGATGCTCTCGTTGGACGCGATTGAGGCACCGCCGCTGGCGTAGTGCCTTTTGGTTTCCTCAGACCACTGATCCACCTCGTCCTGCTTGAAGCTGTAGGCCAGCCCGCGGTCTACGCCAGGCCTTGCTCTGGCGCGCTTCACCCAGGCGCCGACGTTGGCATGGCCGGTGATGTCGATCTTGCTCCACTTCCAGCCGCGCACCCACGGAAAGCAGGCGATGTCGGCGACCGTGAACTGGTCGCCACACAGGTAGTCTCTATCCGCGAGCTGCTTATCCAGGACCCGCAGAAGCCTCTGAGCTTCGGCCGTAAACCGCTTCAGCGGGTGGGCCTTTTCTTCAGCGGGAACGTCTTCCATGTAGCGGGTGTAGGAAAGCTTATTGCCAAATGTGGGGCCCACACCGGCCACCTGCCAGAACAGCCACTGGATCACGTCCCATTTCGACTCGTCCTGCGGCAACAGTGGTGATGGGAACTTCTCCGCCAGGTACAGCAGAATCGCGCCGCTTTCCATCAGTGTCCGATCGCCGTCCCGGAGCCCTGGGATTTTTTGATTCGGACTGACGGCGGTGAAGTCTGCTTCAAACTGCGCGCGATTCATGATGTCTACGGTTCGGATCTCAACCGGCGGTAACTCGACACCCGCTTCCTTCAGTTCTTCCAACATGATGGTCACCTTCCATCCGTTGGGTGTCGCGTAGGTCCACAGCTCCATGGCGGTCAGCCGTTTTCGACTCCGGTCCTAAGGCGGCCGAGATAGTCCATCTTGCCGAGCGGTACGCCCTGCATGCGCAGCATGTCGTAGGCCGTGGTCGCGTGGAAATAGAAGTTCGGAAGCGAAAACGAACACACGAAATTGACGCCCTTGAAAGGGATTTCTCTGCTCCCAACTCGGAAGGTCATGGATTTGTCCTCCAGCGCGTTAATCGTTTCCGGCGATTCGGCCCGCAAGCCTTCTATCGCCTCGTTGACAAGACCCGTGAGTTTTTCGTAGTCCATGTCTTGCATGCGAGGCGGTGGCTCAAACAGACCGGCCTTTAGGCCCTTAATGCAGCCGAGCGAATGATGCCAAGCCGAGATGATCTGGAAGCTGAAGGGCAGCATGTCATCTCGAAGTTTCATTCGCACGAGCTGGTCCAGATCCAGCTGACCCTCATCAGCGAGTGCCCGGCCTTTGTTCATCGTTTGAGCAACGCCACCCAGGACCTGGAGATAGCTGCCGACCGAGAGTTCGTAAAACGATAAATTCATGGGAGTAATCCTTGTATTTGCGCTTGGCTAGCCAATCCCGGATTTTGGGTCTTTTTGGCGATGAAGTTAAGGGTGTTTTGAGCGCTGTGAGGGTCGCGGCGGGTATTAAGCGTCCGTGACCAGCGATTCAAAGGACGACCAGTCGATGTTTGAACCGCAAAAAACCAGGCCAACACGTTTCCCTCGCACCATGTCGGGTTGGTTCTGGATAAGCTGGCACAACGCCGCAACAGACGCCGCGCATGCCGGCTCAACCGCCATCTTCATGTCGCGAAATACCAGGCCCATGGCACGGCGCATGTCTTCGTCCGACACTTTGATCAACCGCGCGATGTTTTCCCGGCACAGGCTGTAGGGCAGGGGCAGGGTCATGGGCGGCGCCAGACTGTCCGCGATGGTGTTGGGTACGCCGATGTTTTCTGCCTGACCCGATGCAAAGCTCTGATGCATGCTGTCAGCGCCTTTAGGCTCAACGCCGATAATGTGGCAGCTCGGACTTAACAGCTTGGTCACGGCTGACACACCGCCCGCCAGGCCGCCTCCGCCGATGGCGATAATCAGCACGTCGAGGTCGCCACCCTGCGCGTGCATCTCGAGCCCGAGTGTCGCCGTGCCGAGAGCGGTGGCTAGGCCGTCAAAAGGATGGATGAAGGTCCTGCCTTCCG
Organism: Pseudomonadota bacterium; assembly: GCA_039033415.1. Lineage (NCBI taxonomy): Bacteria > Pseudomonadati > Pseudomonadota > Pseudomonadota bacterium. Next base: position 129,738 of record JBCCCR010000019.1, read on the forward strand.
TTTTTGCAATGTGTTCAGCGAGCGCAAAACCGCTGGGTCCGTCGTCAGCCATCAGGATTTCGCAGCCAAAGCTTTTCGCGAGCGCGATGCGGGCCGGGTTGGCAGTCTTTTGCATGACAACCTTCGCGTCGAGTCCGCAGACGCTCGCGGCGTAAGCCACCGCCACCGCATGGTTGCCGGCGCTCATCGCGGTGACCCCTCGGTCGCGGGCCGCGGGATCCAATCGCAGCATGTTCGACAACGCGCCGCGCGCCTTGAAGGTACCCGCATGCTGGAACGGCTCCAGCTTGGCGATCACTTCGGTATGGTCACCGAGCTGCTGACGGAGTTCTGAGCCGGTCCACGTCACGACGGGTGTCTCTGCGATGTAGGGAGCGATCAGGGCAGCGGTGCTCCGCACGTCATCCAGCGAGATCGTTTGTGTCATAAGTTCCGAGATTCTCCGCCGGAAAGGACCAGTCTCTGCGACTAATGCTTTTGACGAGTCTTGGCGCCATGGTTTAGGCGTCATCGTGACATACCAGCGTCCTAAGACCCAGCTACCATTCTGATCAGTCACAGCAGCCCGAGATGACTTTTCGGCCAAAAGGTCCTGCGGCAACGACCCCGACTAAGCGTTGCGAACGTTCATTTCTGAGTTGAGAGCGGCGTGGCAAAATTGCTGGAAAAATTCCTGAAACGAAAAATTGCTGCTGGTGGTCTAACGAAAACACGCTGCCGTTGGATCGGTCGGTCAGCGCAAAAAGGGAGAGGCACACCATGAATCGAATTGTCGCTTTGCTGTTCGTCGGCGTTGCCGGCTTTCTTGGCTATCTGCTGGGCAGCGCTCAACCAGAGGTGTCGGCCCCGACCGCAGAATTCGAGGTTCCAACCGCTGCGGAGCTGCAGGTGGAAGCGTGCCCCGATACGGAGGCTGTAACGGTGTCGCAAGCGCCGCCTCCCGTTCCCGCGGCCTGCGCGTCCGCCTACGAGGGGATGACGCCGGTGGATCTTCTGGCGCTCCCAACGGATTTTGAACAGACGGCGGCACTCTACGCCATGGCGCAGCAGGCTGACGTCGAGACCCTCAAAGGCCATATCAACGATACGCTCAGCATCGCCGTTGCCGGCGAACGGGCGGCGGCCCTGTCCATCTTGTTTTCGCGGTTTGCCGATCTGGATCCGGCGGAGTCGCTAGCTCACTACGATGAGCTGAACCTCCAGGGCCAGTCCGGAATCCTGTTCCCGATGTTCAGCGGCTGGGCCAAGAACGATCTCACCGCCGCCATCGAGCGCGCGAAAACCGTCACC